>CAYYUS010000016.1:4535-14224 GCA_964474925.1 uncultured Akkermansia sp.
TAAATGAAAAAGCAAAAGAATTCTTAAAACTCCCAAAGAAGAACTTCGATATTACTAAACTCAAGCCTTTTAGTTTTATCCTTCCCGAATACCACAAGCGTATAAAAGAGAACAATTTAAAGATCATTAAAGGACAAGAATTTCAACCGGTAGAATTAAAAATACGAGACAATAAAAGGAATATTATTGATGTTGAGGCAAAATCAAACATTGTAAAGGTTGGAAATAAAAAAGCCGTTCAGTCAATTTTTTACGAGATAAGTGAACGTAAAAAAAAGTATGCCGACCTTGAGGAGGCCGAAGGAATATTAGATCTTATTGGAAAGAACAACGCCGACATTATGTTCAAGTACGATCTTTTTCCAAAAGAGCATTACTCATACGTAAGCGAATCGGCCGAAAAGATCTTGGGCTATACTGTAAAAGAGTGGTATAAACAGCGCGATCTTTTTGAAAAAATATTACACCCGGAGGATAAAACCAAATTCCCCAAAGAAACAAAGGCGTATATAAAGTACATACAAAAGAACGCGCGCAACACATCTAGGTTTGTTGCAAAGAATGGCTCAGTGGTTTGGCTTGAAACAATTCAAAGTGTTGTAAAGGACACAAAAGGAAAAGTTATATCCCTGTTGTGTATAAGTAGAGATGTTACAAAGCAAAAGGAAACCGAAGCGCAACTCAACATTACGCAAGAGCAGCTACGTCTTATTGCCAACAACGCACACGACATCATTTATTTTTATACCTATCACCCAAAACCAAAATATTTATTTATAAGCAACTCTGTAAAGAAGGTTTTAGGATATGACCCAAAAGACATATATAAAGATCCTTTTTATCTCAACAAGCGTACGGTTGGAAAAACAAACGCCTTTAAGGAGCACGAAAAGGTTGCCGCTAAAATGCAAGCAAAAGGAACCTACAATCAACACAAGGTAGATTTCCAAATTCAAAACAGCAAAGGCGAAACGGTTTGGATGGAAGACCATATTAATCCAATTCGCGACGAAAAAGGAAAGATCAGCTTTTTGTTTGGCATTGTTAGAAACATAAACGAGCTCAAAGAAAAAGAAGAAGAGTTAAATCAAAAATGGAGCGACTATAAAGTTCTATTAGACCAATCGCCCATCGCTTTCTTTATTCACGACAAAGGCCTTTGTTTAATGTGTAATAAACAAGCCGTTGACCTTCTTAAGGTAAGATCGGAAAAAGACATAGTTGGAAAATTTATTATAGATTATATAGTTCCTGAATTACGCGCACGAGCCATGGAGCGAATGAGGGCTGCCACCGAAGGAAAAGAATTTGAGTTTCTTAGTTATCAGGTTACCGACAGTAAAGGCAAAGCCATTAACGTGGAAATAAAAACCGTTCCTATAAGATATAATGGTATTGATTGTGTGTTGTCGCTGGTTAAGGATATTAGCGAGAGAGAAACCCTTGAAAAGGCGCGCATAAAAGCGGAGCTCACTGAAGAACATAATAAAAAACTCTTAAAGGAAATTGAATTACGAAAAGACGCCGAAAAAAAGACCATAGAGCAAACCTCCCGAATGAAAGCTATTTTTGAAAGCGGAAACCAGACGTTGTGGACGGTTGACAAGGAATACAAATACACTTCATTCAATAGAAAATTTGCCGATACCTTTTATGATTTTTACAATACCTATCCTAAACTAAGCGGGCGATTAAGAGACGTTAAAAACAACGAAGATGCCCTTAGGGTTTCGGAACAATGGAACGAAAAATATAAGGAGGTTTTTAAGGGAAGATCAATGGAGTTTGTTTCTTTTAGAACCGACGCAAAAGGTCGCGAGTACGCTATGCAGTTTTTCCTTCATCCTATTTATAACGACGTTGGAGAAATTGTTGAAGCGTACGGATTGGGAAAAGACATTACTGAAAAAGTAAATGCGGAACAAAGCACATTTAGACAGACCGCGAAGCTTAACGCGCTTTTTGAAGGAAGCTCACATTATATTTGGACCGTTGACAGAGAAAATAATTTAACCTCATTCAATAAAAACTATACCGACCTTATCAAAAAAATTTATGAATCCACGCCTAGGATAGGAGAGTCTTTAGATAGAGGAAAGATGTTGGAGAATGAAGCCTACATAAAAAGAATGGAGAGTAATTACAGCAAAGCGTTTGAAGGAGAAAAAATAAATTTTGAATTGGAACTCATCGGAATGAAAGGCGAAAAGATCTTTCTAGATGTTTTTTTAAATCCAGTAATGGAGAAAAACAAGATCGTTGAAGTTTCAGGAATTGCTCACGACATCACCGCCACAAAACTTAACGAAGATCATATCAAGCAATCTCTTAAAGAAAAAGAAGTGCTTTTAAAAGAAGTGCATCATCGTGTAAAGAATAATATGCAGATCATCTCAAGTATTTTAAACCTTCAATCATCTTATACAAGCGACAGTAATATTTTAAATTTACTAAGAGAGAGTCAAAACAGGATCAAGACCATGGCATACATCCACGAAAGTCTTTATCAAAACAAAACATTCTCCTCCATCAACTTTAACGAATACTTAACACAGCTCATAAGCAACATTATTCACTCCTATTCGGTGTCGCCCGACAAGATGCAACTACAGGTTAATTGCGAAAAGACCATCTTAAACCTCGATGTTTCTATCCCTTTAGGCCTAATTATTAACGAGTTGATCACAAATTCCATTAAACACGCCTTCCCCGACTCTAGTAAAGGAATAATTTCCATAAATTTGCGAACTCAAAACAAATTAGTATTTTTAACTGTGGAAGATAACGGGGTTGGTATAGGCCCCGATATAAGCACCGAAAAGAGCGGAACGTTAGGCCTGCAATTAGTTTACACTCTTATCGATCAAATAGACGGAAAGATAAGTTTTGAAAGAGCAGAGCCACAAGGAACCAGAGTAAATATTAGTTTTTTAATTTAGAATAATGGAAAACAGCAAATTAAATATCTTTATTGTAGAAGACGAGAGCATTGTTGCAAAAGATATTCAAAACAGTCTTGTAAAATTAGGATATAACGTAGTTGGTGTTGCTAATAATGGCGCCGAAGCAATTCAGCAGATCCAGGAAACAAATCCAGACCTTGTGTTGATGGACATTATGATCAAGGGCCCAATGACTGGAATTGATGTGAGCGAAAAATTAAAGGAAACAATGAATCTTCCTATAATTTATTTAACCGCTTACGCCGACGAGGCCACATTAAGCAAGGCAAAGATCACCGAACCATACGGATATATTTTAAAACCATTCAAAGAAATAGACCTTCACAGCTCTATTGAAATGAGCGCCTACAAACACAAAAAAGATCTTGAGCTTAGAAAAGAACGCGATTTCCTTTATTCATTAGTAGAGAATAAAGATGAAGCGGGCGCAGATATTTTATTTGTAAAAGCAAACAGCAAGCTTGTTAAGATACTTTTAAAAGACATTTATTATGTAGAGGCTTTAAAAGATTATGTGATCATAAACACACAATACGCGCGCTATACTGTTCACAGCACCATGAAGGACATTGAAAAGAAATTGGGCAATACCCAGTTCATTCGTGTTCATCGTTCGTTCATTGCCCGCATTGATAAAATACAGGCCATCGAAAATCAAAACGTGGTGCTGGAGAACGATAAAAAAACAATTCCCGTTGGTGGTTCATACCGCGAGGAATTGTTAGGTAAATTAAATCTTCTATAATTTTTTACTGAAGTATTATTTTCAGAGTATTTTGTTTGGCGCCATCGGTATTCAATGTGGCCATATAAATTCCTTTTGCTAAAGACTGCCCGTCAAAATTTACATTGGTGTTTCCCCGCTCTAACAAATGAATTGTTTTTACGTGTTTTCCGTTGATATCCATAATTGTAATGCTCGCATCTTTCACATCTGTTTTAATGTATGCATCAAGAGTTGTCATATCAATAAATGGATTCGGAAAGTTTTTGATCAACGTTGATTTTTCGGAAAGCTCGGGTGTAATGGCCGCATCCGCATCTGCTTTTTTAGCAAGATAAGTTTGCGAATTTCCGGTAAGCTTTACTTCTACTCTACGATTTAGAGCTTGGCCCAATTCTTTTGTATTATCATAAGCCGGCATGGTTTCTCCCTTGCAATCAACAACAATTCTATCGGCAGGAATTCCCTTGCCCTTTAAATAATTCCCAACAATAGTTGAGCGCTCGCACGAAAGGTCCATGTTGAAATTATTATCACCCTCTTCGTCTGTGTGACCGGTTATTAATATCTTTCCTTCCGGATGTTTTTTATATTCTTTGCTTAAATTATCTAATAAGGTTTTATAACCCCGCTCAATTTCTTTGTCGTTCTTCTTATACAGTACATTGTAAGTTTTGTCATAAGAAACAAAACTTTGTCCTTCAATAAACACACCCGAATCGTAAGAGTTGTCGCTAACATCTGCAATACATAATTTAATATGATAAGTTTCGTAAGGGGTAACCGGCTGGCGGATCTGCATTAATTTTGTCATACCATCATATTCAATTCCAATATGGCCATCAGTGTTTGTAACGTAAAATGTTGAATTACTCGGACGCGCTTTATAAGAACCGCTTCCGCTTCCATTATTGATCGTATTCACCGAAACAGGAATTTCTGTATTTGGAACAACCGCTAAATTTTTATTTACCGTAATTCCTTTTCCGCTTATTAAAAAGGCAAAAATATCATTGTAATTACTTCCTACAAACTCATCGTATTCTTCCGAACCAAATACGTAATTAAAACTTAATGTATCTGCTGTTGGAACAATGTCCAGCTCTATGATACAAGCATCAAATGTTTTTTGATTATTAATTAGTTTTTCTAATTCTGCATAACCGGTTTCTTGTGCAACAACGCCTCTTCCTTCAACACGAGCGTGTGTATTATTACTCATCGAGGGCGATGTGTTCTTGCTTGATAAAGCAATAATTCCGCCCGTTGTCATTACTAAACCTTTTTTCATTCCCAAGCGTTCCTTACTATCTTCAAAAAAGCCAAAAGCCTCCTCGCCACTTGTTTTAGTAATGCTGTAGTTCTTTAAAACAACGCCTTCTCCAATTAACGATTCCAATAATTTTTCTGTGGTCTTTATTCCGCTTTTTGCAGGCGTGAATACTTTAAAATCAGAGCTGTTTTGCGCCGTGGCAATTAAACAACTCATACTCAACAATCCGATAGATAATAATTTCCTCATAGCTTGGTTTTTATAATATTGAGATGCATTAAAGTTCGTGTTCCATAAAATTATTTAAGAAAAGTGATGTTTTTACCCAATTACCATAATTTAACCTTGGCGGCAATGGGCCACTTTGTATATCTTTGTAACGCAATTCATGCAAAATAGTTACGATGTTATAGTTATTGGCGCAGGTCATGCCGGTTGCGAGGCCGCAGCCGCCGCCGCCAACATGGGCTCTAAGGTTTTACTCCTTACCATGAACATGCAAACCATTGCCCAAATGAGCTGCAACCCCGCTATGGGCGGAATTGCAAAAGGCCAAATTGTAAGAGAAATTGACGCTTTGGGCGGCTATAGCGGAATTGTTTCCGACAGATCTGCCATACAATTCAGAATGCTTAACAGAAGTAAAGGACCCGCCATGTGGAGTCCGCGCACTCAAAACGATCGCATGCAATTTGCAACGTATTGGAGAGAGATGTTAGAGCAAACGCCCAATGTGGATTTCTGGCAGGACATGGCAAAATCACTCATCGTTAGCAAAGACGGAAAACGAGTTGAAGGAGTTGTTACCGGAATGGGAATTGAGTTCAAGGCAAAATCTGTAGTTCTTACAAACGGAACTTTTTTAAACGGATTAATTCATATAGGCGAAAAGCAAATTGGCGGTGGGCGTATGGGCGAAAGCGCATCGTTTGGAATTACCGAACAATTGGTTCAATTAGGATTTGAATCAGGAAGAATGAAAACCGGAACACCTCCGCGAATTGATGGGCGCACTTTGGATTATTCAAAAATGGAAGTGCAAGAAGGCGATGAGGTAGCCGATAAATTTTCGTATTTGCCCAACACCTCGCCGTTCTTTAATTCGCACAAAACGGATGTTCCACGTGAATTAAAAAAACAAATTCCCTGTCATCTTACGTATACAAATCAAAAGGTACACGATATTTTAAAAACCGGCTTTGAGAAATCTCCCATGTATTCCGGAAGAATTCAGGGTCTTGGTCCTCGCTATTGCCCAAGTATTGAAGATAAGATCACGCGCTTTTCGGAAAGAGAACGCCATCAAATATTTGTTGAACCCGAAGGATGGAACACGGTAGAGATCTATGTGAATGGATTTTCCACCTCTTTACCACAAGATGTTCAAAATCAAGCACTTAGGCTAATACCTGGTTTTGAGCAAGTTAAGATGTTTCGCCCGGGCTATGCCATCGAGTACGATTACTTCCCCCCTACCCAATTAAAGATGACCTTGGAGACCAAGTTGGTTGAGAATTTATATTTTGCTGGGCAGATCAACGGAACAACGGGATACGAAGAAGCGGCCTGCCAAGGATTAATGGCGGGTATTAATGCGCACTTAAAAGTTAACGAAAAGCCTGAGTTTGTTTTAAAAAGAAGCGAGGCCTACATAGGAGTTTTAATTGACGACTTAGTTACAAAGGGCACCGAGGAACCGTATAGAATGTTTACTTCTAGAGCAGAATATCGTTTGCTGTTGAGGCAAGATAATGCGGATATCCGTTTAACCAAATTGGGTCACGATATTGGATTGGCTAAAAAAGATCGCCTGGATGTTGTCCTTAAAAAGGAAGAGAACTACAGGTCTATCATGAAGCACATTAAAGACACAAGCGCTCAACCAGAGATCATAAATCCTTATTTGGAATCTATCGACTCTGCTCCTATCAATCAAAAAATTAGATACACCAATATACTTTCGAGGCCTAATGTGGACATAAACCAAATGCGAAAAGTAGATACAGAGTTAGATGCTTTTTTAAATCCATTCGATTTTGAAACCATCTTGCAGGCCGAGATCTTGATCAAATATGAGGGCTATCTTTTGAAGGAAAGAGAGAACGCAGATAAGCTAGAGCGATTAGAAGAATTAAGAATTAAACCGGATTACGATTATGATTCTATTTCCTCATTAAGTACAGAGGCAAAAGAAAAACTAAAGAAGCTCAAGCCATTTTCAATTGGCCAGGCTAGTCGTATTTCGGGAGTTAGTCCTTCAGACATTTCTATACTTTTAGTGCACATGGGACGCTAGTGTTCCACGTGCAACAATTTATTATATGACTACTTTATCAAACTGTCCGTGTTGTAACGGAAGCTCTTTTGAGCCGTATATTTCTTGTAAGGATTATACCGTAAGCCAGGAAACCTTTCAGATCGTTTCTTGCAAAACCTGCTCCTTTAAGTTTACCAATCCTCGTCCGCCGGAAGATAAGATCGGGGATTATTATAAATCCGAAAGCTACATTTCTCACTCCAATACAAGTCAGGGATTAATAAGCAAACTCTATAAAGCTGTTCGGAATTATACCCTAAAAGGAAAGCTTAAGCTTATCTCAAAGCACAGCCAAAAAGGAAATCTTTTAGACTATGGATGCGGTACCGGAATGTTTCTTTCGGTGGCTCGCAGTTCCACGTGGAACGCGTTTGGGATAGAGCCGGATCCGGGAGCGAGGGACTTTGCAACAAAAGAAAATAAGATCACAAGGGTTTACCCCGACGTTAAAACGGCTAACGAAAACTTGGCGGATGTACAGTTTAATTGCATTACCCTCTGGCACGTTTTGGAGCATGTTATGGATCTCAACGAAACCCTTTCTTGGTTCAATAAGAAACTGAATTCGGGGGGAGCATTAATAATAGCCGTTCCTAACTATACCAGCTACGATGCGCAAACCTATAAAGAGTTTTGGGCAGCCTACGATGTTCCAAGACACCTTTATCATTTTGATCAAAAGACGATGGTGGAGCTTGTTCAGAAAGCAGGCTTCAAACACGTAGAATCCTTGCCAATGAAATTCGATAGTTTCTATGTAAGCATGCTCAGCGAGAAATATAAGACCGGAAGTATAAGCTACCCCAAAGCCTTTTTAACCGGCCTTAGATCTAACCTAAAGGCCAAAGAAGCCAAAGACTACTCAAGCGTTATCTACGTCTTTAAAAAGCCTTAAACAGCCCCGCATAAGCATTCTTTAAGCGCCCCCAACAGGGCGCTTTTTTATTTGGACACGGTCGTGTTCCACGTGAAACAATTTATACTTATCAACTATTCGTTTCACTTAAAAGTCCCATTATTGCTAATATTTTTAACAACAGATTTGTTGAGCTTTTGAGATATATATAGAATTGTAATAATGATATTAAATGCAACTATTATTTTTTTATATTTCCATAGTTATGAATTTATTCTAATTTATTTTATAATGAATATACAGTTATTGTTGAATCAACAGATAAATGAAATTGGATAACAGATGTAAATTACTCAACATATATTCATTTTCGATTAATAATTAGTATCCTATAAATTTGCTAAAACCTCGACAGAAGTACTGTTAAAAATATTACACAAAAAGACCTTTCGAATTCGAATTCGTTTTAAGGAACTGTTTAAAGAAGATGTTGGATCGGCATTAAGGCAAATCACCTTTATAGGAATTGGGCCGCCTTAAAACGAACAAAAAAGACCTTGTTGGGGAAATTAACTTTATGCAAAGAGTTGAGGTTTGACATCTATAAATTAAATTCGTGTTATGAGATCGATAGCCATTTTAATTTCCTTAGCCGCCCTACTCTTGTTCTTCTCTTTTCAAACAAACGAGTGCGCTAATATTCCTGCGATCAACAAGAAGATAGTTGCTTATGTAAGAACGCAAATTGGAAAGAAGTGCGGCGATTACTGCAACGCGCTTTTTGAAAAGGCGCACAAATCTGCCGGACTGGATTGGTGGGGAGATCCGATCGGAACCAGGATAGATTACGCCAAGGAATGTGTGTACCCGGGCGACATGCTAAAACTTGATCAAGTGGAATTGACATGGGAAAAGAATGGCGGCACCACCGGATTGAAATACGACATGACGGTGATTTATTTTATTTATAAAGTAAAAGGCAAAGGATCTTACACGGTTGTTCGCACCGCAACAATTGACGGAAAAATGAAAGTAATAGAACAGGACTTAGAGATCAATAAATACAAAGGAAGAAAACCCGAGATCAAACGTCCCGGAACCCCAAACACAATTGACTGATTATCAGCCACTTGTGTTTATTCGGCTGACTTTCAATGAATTAACTATTCTCCTATAGTAAACAAAAACGCCCCGGTATTACCGAGGCGTTCCATGAAAAAAAAATAAGTCTATTTATTCATCGCAGCAAGCTGCTCCTGACTAACACCGGTTGCAGAATATCCTCCATCGTGATAAAGATTTTGCATAGTCACCGCGCGTGTAAGATCGCTGAATAATGCCAAACAATAATTTGCGCAATCTTCGGCACTGGCATTTCCTAATGGCGATTGCATTTCGGCAAAATCATAAAAATCAGAAAATCCTTTTATTCCACTTCCAGCTGTTGTTTTAGTTGGCGATTGAGAAACGGTATTGATACGCACCTTTTTTTGCTTACCATAATGATATCCAAACGTGCGAGCAATACTTTCTAGCATAGCTTTAATATCTGCCAT
>CAYYUS010000017.1:0-1364 GCA_964474925.1 uncultured Akkermansia sp.
CGCCGAATCCACCCCCTCCTGAAGGAGGGGGATGAGGCGCACAAACAATTGTACACTCCACAATTAAAATGCGTTTTCCTTTTTGTAAAACTTTTGCGTGCGCAATTAATTCATCGTTTACAAAGGCGGGAGCCAAAAAATTTATTTTGTATTCAACGGTGCTTACTACTTTATTTTCTTTGTACACAGCGCTGAGCGCGCATACACCAAGTGCCGCGTCGGCCAATGCCGAAATTACTCCGCCATGAGCAGAGAGGGGAGTGGCGAGGTGATCGGGAGTTATTTTTAAATGGTATTCTATTTCACCATCGGCT
Source organism: uncultured Akkermansia sp. (assembly GCA_964474925.1). Taxonomy (GTDB): domain Bacteria; phylum Bacteroidota; class Bacteroidia; order B-17B0; family Aurantibacillaceae; genus Aurantibacillus. Next base: position 315 of record CAYYUS010000017.1, read on the forward strand.
AGGATGTTGAAATGCATTCCGAGTTGTTTACCGAAGTGGTTGTGTGCAATATATTTTTCTATTAAACTCATATTTATTTTTAGAGGCATTTAACCACGAAGGACACTAAGTTTTTGCACGAAGGTGACGATGTTATTTACTTCTTTGTGAACTTCGTGCAAAAACTTTGTGAAGCATAGCGCTTCGTGGTTAAATACCTTTTAAATATTTTTCTGTTGCTTTACGCACGCTACCTTCCTTTAACAGCAAGGCTTTGGCGGTTTCGTAATCTGTTATGCCGGTGTTCTTCATCACCATGTTCGTTCCTCTGTCAACCAATTTATTATTGCTCAGTTGCATGTCAACCATTTTATTTCCTTTAACTCTGCCTAATTTTATCATCACGCTTGTGCTAAGCATATTCAACACTAATTTTTGCGCGGTTCCACTTTTCATGCGCGTGGAGCCTGTTACAAATTCGGCACCCACCACAACTTCTATGGGGAATTTTGCAACTTTAGCAACTTCGCTTTCGGCATTACACGTAATACATCCTGTGATAATATTTTTTTGGTTACAAGTTTTTAAGGCACCAACTACATAAGGCGTACTTCCGCTGGCGGCAATACCAACCACCACATCGTTTACATTTATGTTGTATGCTTCTAAGTCTTTCCAACCTTGTGTGATATCATCTTCGGCAAATTCAACCGCTTTACGTATGGCATCGTCGCCACCCGCAATTAATCCTATTACGCGGCCGTGTTCAATGCCATAGGTGGGTGGGCATTCACTCGCGTCTACAATTCCTAATCGTCCGCTTGTTCCTGCGCCCATGTAAAATAAGCGTCCGCCTTTTTGCATGTTGTTTACAATAGCCTCGGCCAATTTTTCAATTTGTGGAATTGCTTTTTCAACGGCAGGTGGAACTGTTTTATCTTCTTTGTTCATATTTACCAAAAGTTCATGAATACTCATGTGCTCGAGGTTATTGTAATACGAATCTGATTCAGTTGTTTTGCTCATTACTTAAAATTAGTATTTTATTATTTATCCTTTCTTTTTTTCTTA
>CAYYUS010000017.1:1464-13960 GCA_964474925.1 uncultured Akkermansia sp.
TTTTGCTCATTACTTAAAATTAGTATTTTATTATTTATCCTTTCTTTTTTTCTTATTCAAAAAATACTTCGACAAGCTCAGTATAAAATCCACAAAAAAGACAAGCCCGTTCAATTCGCCGCACCAGCCACGCCCCTAACACGAACGGGCAGGCCCATGGTTCGACAAGCTCACCATAAACTCCCGCGTCTCCGGATGAAGATGGTGCGTTTAATAACCGATCTTCTGTGTGTAGGCTGTGTATATAAATGATATGCTCATGTGCTCGAGGTTGTTGTAATACGAATCTGATTCAGTTGTTTTTTGCATTGCTCGAAATTAATGTTTTATAATCCAGCATACTTTTTTGTATCACCTCCAAAGCCTCACTACGTCCGTACACAGCGGCTATCTCTACCTGACTGGTTTCGTTAGGAAGATTTTTATAGGTGAGAAAATAATGTTTGAGTCGGTTCACCAATGCTTGAGGACAATCAGAAATATCTTTCCAATCGCCATAAGCGGCATCTTGTTTTAAAACTGCAATGATCTTATCATCTGCTTCGCCTTTATCTATCATGCGTAATCCTCCAATAGGAATTACTTCCATAATAATATCGCCACTGGTAATGTTGCGTTCGCTTAATACACAAATATCTAAGGGATCGCCATCGCCTTTGGTTATGGTATGTTTACTTTGTTGAGCTGCAAATTTGGCGATCTCTTCGCCGCAATACGTTTGTGGAATAAAACCGTAAAGCGTAGGAGGGATGTTTGAGAATTTTTGTGGACGATCCACTTTTCTAAATCCGGTTTCTTTATCTATTTCATATTTTACGGTATCTGTTGGTACCATTTCAATATAAGCGATCACTAGTTCAGGAGCTTGTTTTCCAATGGGAATTCCATGCCAAGGATGCGGTTTATAGGTATTGAATTCCATTACTTAAAAAATTTATTGAAAAGATAATAAAAAAGGATGAGGCACGCTAACGAGCAAATAAGAATAACGATCTGCTGATTAGGTGTTGGCAATTGATTCTTTAATTGCTCCGGACTTAATTGTTCTTTTAATAAGCGATGAATACCAATGCTATCTTGTAAAAATTTAGTTTCTTCATCGTATGTATTTCCGGAGGTAGACGTATAATAATCTTCCTTTACGTTCTTAATTAAACGTCGGCTGCGGCTGCACCAATCTAATTTAGCACGATCAATTTGTTTAAAGTTGGAGTAGATGATCCACTCTTCACCTTCTTGAATTTTGTAAGAGCATTCTTCGTCGCAATTAAAAATAACTTTAAATTGTTCGGTAATGGCGCCTTTGTACAGATCTTTTACTTTAAAAATAGCAACACCGGGTTTATTATCGCAAGTAGCAACCGATAAAACAGTTCCTCTAAAAATGATATCGTATTTACTGCATTCGGCTTTGCTTAGGGTGGTGAGGGGGCATTGGCAAGCGGAGGAACTGAAGGAAATTAGAATAAAGAACCCTACCATCCATTTCTCGATACAAAAAAATGAAAAGAGGCGCATTTTTTCACTCGAAATGACAACGTTTTGCATCTCCATGTCAGTTCGAGTGATTTTTGCCTGCCTCTTGCAAAAATTGTATCGAGAATTGACTAACGGAATTTTCATGCGTACTGTAAAGATAGGTTTTTTTAGCGACACACTTCGACTAGCTCAGTATAAATTTAACCACGAAGGACACGAAAGTTTTTCACGAAGAACACGAAAAGGTCTTCGTGTTTTTCGTGTTTGTTCTATTTTTCGTGCCCTTCGTGGTTAAAAATTGGACTGTTTCAAAAACTCTAAAGAATTCGCCAGCAACTCATGCATATAAACATCCTTACTTACAAACGGAACTTTTTTGCGGAAGTTGGTGAAGATATCTTCGATGGTAGAAGAAGACTTAAGCGGCCGTCTGAATTCCAATGCCTGTGCGGCATTCAGAAGTTCGATAGAAATTACTTTTTCGGTATTATAAATTACGGTCAAGCATTTTGTGGCTGCATTGGCGCCCATGCTCACATGATCTTCTTGTCCGTTGCTTGAAACTATGCTATCGGCACTGGCGGGTGTGCACAATTGTTTGCTTTGACTTACAATACTTGCGGCGGTGTATTGGGTGATCATAAAACCTGAATTCAATCCCGCTTCTTTGGTAAGAAAAGGAGGTAAATTGCGCTGACCCGCGATCAACAAATAAATTCTGCGTTCAGAAATACTTGCCAGTTCGCTCATAGCGATGCATAAAAAATCTAAAGCAAGCGCTAATGGTTGTCCGTGAAAATTACCACCGCTTAAGATCTCATCATCTTCCGGAAAAATAGTTGGATTATCGGTCACCGAATTTATTTCTGTTTCAAAAACGTTGTGTGCGTAGGTAGTTGCATCTTTTGTAGCACCGTGTACTTGTGGAATGCAACGAAACGAATAGGGATCTTGTACTTGTGTTTTTTGTTGAGCAATTATTGCACTGCCTTTTAAAACAGTTTGAATATTCTCGGCCGTTTCAATTTGTCCTTTATGTGCGCGAATTTTATGCAGCGACGCTTTGAAGGGATCAATGCGTCCGTCAAAACCTTCTAACGACATTGCCGCAATGGTATCGGCGGCTTTATTTAATTTGTTGGCTTTAATTAAGCAGTACACACCGTAAGCACTCATGAATTGAGTTCCGTTGAGCAACGCTAAACCTTCTTTACTACTTAAGGTGATAGGTTTTAAGCCCAATGTTTTTAAAACTTCAGCCGCATCTTTAACTTCTCCTTTATATGCTACGCTTCCAATTCCTATGAGTGGCAAGCATAAATGGGCTAGGGGAGCAAGATCACCGCTGGCCCCAAGGGAGCCTTGTTCGTAAACAATAGGATAAACATTATTATTTATAAGGTCTATCAAACGCTCAACGGTACTTAATTGAATGCCGCTTTTTCCATAAGATAAAGATTGCACTTTTAAAAAGAGCATGAGCTTTACAATTTCCGAACTCACGATGTTGCCCATTCCGCAAGCGTGACTCTTAATTAAATTCTCTTGGAGTTTTTCGAGTTCGTTGTCGGCCACAATAACATTGCATAAAGAACCAAATCCGGTATTTACTCCGTAGATAGGAGCCTTTGAGGTTTTTATTTTTTCTTCTAAATAAGAACGTCCTTTTACAATGGCTTGTTTAGCTTCGTCGGATAAAGCAACTTTAGCAGTAGCATCATTTAAAAAATCGTTCAAAGCTGCAATGCTTAATTTTTTTGAGATATGTATGGTATGTGTTGCCATTTTGTTAATTATGAGTTATGATCTATGAGTGATGAATTAATTCATAACTCATCATTCATAATTCATCATTGTTTCAAAAGTTTTTTAATTAGTTCGTCTTTGCTAAGCTTTTCTTGTTGTCCGCTTGCCAGATCTTTTAAAGAAAATATTCCTTTTTCAATTTCTTCACTGCCTATGATGCACACAAAGGGAATACCTTTTTTATCGGCGTATTCAAATTGTTTTTGGATCTTTTTTGCTTCAGGATATAATTCGCTATTGATATGATTGGCGCGCAGTTCGTGTAATAATTTTAAACAAAATGGTTCTTCGTTTGGTCCAAAATTAGTGAGCAATACTTTGGTAGATGTTGGTCGGTTAACGCTTTCCGGAAAAAGGCCTAGCTCGAGCATCACATCAAAAATGCGATCCACACCAAACGAAATTCCAACGCCGCTCATATTTTTTAATCCAAAAACGCCGGTAAGATCATCGTATCGTCCGCCACCCAAAATGCTTGGTGTAAATGTTCCGGCATTGGCTTTGGCTTCAAAAATTGTTCCGGTATAATAATTTAATCCGCGCGCGAGGGTGATATCTAATTCTAAAGTGATATGTTTTAAACCAATGGTGTTTGAGCCTTCTAACAGATAGTTCAACTCTTCAATTCCTTTTTTTCCTATTTCTGATGCTGTAAAAAGTGTTTTGAGTTTATTTAATTTCTCAATATTGCTTCCTGTAAAATCAATAATAGGTTCAATGGTTTTAATAGCGGCATCGTTTACGCCTTTTGTTTTGAGTTCGGCTATCACGCCATCTTTACCAATTTTATCTAATTTGTCAATGGCAACGGTAATATCAATTAATTTATCGGGCTGTTGCGAGATCTCGGCAATGGCGCTCAATATTTTTCTATTATTTAATTTAAGTTTTACGGGAATTTTTAATTCGCCAAAACTTTTATCCATTAGCGTTATTAATTCCAATTCATTTATTAAGCTGTTACTTCCAATAACATCGGCGTCGCACTGAAAAAATTCGCGGTAACGTCCTTTTTGAGGCTTATCAGCTCTCCACACCGGTTGAATTTGATAACGCTTGAAAGGAAATGTGATATCGTTTTGGTGCATCACCACATAACGCGCAAATGGAACGGTAAGATCGTAGCGTAATGCTTTTTCGGTAAGTTCTTCGGAGTTGATGGGCTTTTCTAATCCTTCATTGAATTTTAGACGAAGAAGGTCTTTTTTTGTGCTTTCATTTAATCGCGAATTCAATATTTTAAAGATCAACTGATCACCTTCATCACCATATTTTCCGGTGAGTGTTTGAATATTCTCCATCGAAGGTGTTTCGATAGGTTGGTATCCAAAAAGTTGAAAATTTCTTTTTATGATATCAAAAATATAGTGGCGTTTGTATACGTCGGCCGGACTAAGATCGCGTGTGCCTTTAGGTATGCTTGGTTTCATTGAGATTTTTCGAATACAAACTTAGCAAAAATGTTGAGATATTAGGCGAACACGGAGGATTTCGCCCCTAAAGGGGGCGATGAAATCTACTGTAATTGTATTCTGTAATATGTCGTCCCTAAAGGGACGAAACGCTATGGTCCCTTTAGGGGCCATATGCTATAGAAAAAAACAAATGATGCGCGATTACCGCCCCTTTAGGGGCGGAACTCTGTTCTATATCATGTCCTCCATAATTGTAAAAAAATGCTACAATTCGTAGCAATCAATCGTTCATTTGTGATATTACATTTGTGAACAATGCCGAATACATACACACAGATATACATCCAATTTGTTTTTGCGGTTAAACATCGCCAATCATTAATTCATCCTTCCTGGAAAGAAGAATTACACAAATATATCACAGGGATAGTTAAAAATAATGGACACCTAGTGTTAGCTATTAACAGTATGCCGGATCATTTACACCTGTTTGTTATATTGAGAACAGAACAATCTGTATCGCATTTAATGCGCGATGTGAAAGGAGTGTCTTCCAAATGGATCAACGAAAGTCGGTTTCTCACTCGGCATTTCGAATGGCAAAGTGGTTACGGCGCTTTTTCTTATAATAGATCTGATATTCCCCGAGTTGTGAATTACATTCAAACGCAGGAAGAGCACCATAGGAAATCTTCTTTTAAAATGGAATACAGGGATTTTCTTGAGGAATATGAGATAGATTACAATGAAAGGTTTGTATTTCATGACCCCGTATGATTCCGATTAGGGCCTGATGATAATGCAATGTAACATTCCGCCCCTAAAGGGGCGAGGATTTTTGTAGCGATTGTGTTTTATAACATGTCGTCCCTAAAGGGACGATACCAAGACATATTATTAGGGATTGTATTACAATTATGTTCTAGGCATATCGTCCCTAAAGGGACGAAGCCCTAATATCTCGTTAGAGATCGGATGTTATTTTAATGTAACATTCCGCCCCTAAAGGGGCGGGGGATTGTTTGCAATTATGTTCTAGGACATTTCGTCCCTAAAGGGACGAAACGCTATGGTCCCTTTAGGGACCATATGCTATAGAAAAAAAGAATGATGCGCGATTACCGCCCCTTTAGGGGCGGAACTCTGCAATGTAACATGCCGTCCCTAAAGGGACGAAATTAAAAGGTCCCTTTAGGGACCTCATGTTATAACCAAAAAGATAACGCACGGTTCCCGCCCCTTTAGGGGCGGAACTCCTTACGGATCGCAGATAGGGAGCCAAAGATCAGGTGGGATTTTAATAATGTTTGAGATTTGTTGTAAAGTTTAATGTCTTATGTTATTAATTTTGAACCCTTTGATTTTAATGATGAAAGGCTAAAAAAAATGACAGAAACTTTGAGAACTGTAAAAGTTTCCATAGTTTTGCTCCCGAAATTAGACACAGGGTTAAAGCCTTTTAGAACGACACTATATATATGAGTAAATTAATTAAACTACGATCAACTTTTCTCTTCGCACTTTTCTTTTTGGCCTTTGCTGTTAAAGCACAAGACAAGTTCACACTTAGCGGCTATATTAAAGACGGTAAAAACGGCGAATCGCTCATTGGCGCATCGGTTGTAAAAGCCGGCACCACGCAAGGAGCTATTGCTAATGAGTATGGATTTTATTCACTCACACTTCCTAAAGGAACGCACACCATTGTTGTGTCTTATATAGGATATAATAATACAACGTTTGTTATTGAGTTGGAAAAGAACACTACAAAAAATATTGAAGTTAGCGGCGAAGGAACTCAGTTAGCAGAAGTGGAAGTTTTTGGTGAAGCTGAAGACAAGAACATTAAAAGCGTGGAGATGGGCGTTGCTAAACTCGACATCAAACAAATAAATAAAATTCCTGCTTTATTGGGAGAAGTTGATATTGTACGCGCCGTGCAATTACTGCCCGGAGTTACAACCATGGGCGAAGGCGCGAGCGGTTTTAATGTACGTGGTGGAAATATTGATCAGAATTTAATTTTATTGGACGAAGCGCCCGTGTATAATTCATCACACTTGTTTGGTTTCTTTTCTGTTTTTAATCCTGATGCTGTTAAAGATGTAAAGTTGATCAAAGGCGGAATTCCTTCGCAATATGGCGGACGTGTTTCTTCTATTCTTGATATTCGCATGAAAGAAGGTAACAGCAAACAAATGGAAGTGCACGGTGGAGTGGGAACTATATTTAGCCGGTTAAGCATTGAAGCACCCATTGTAAAAGATAAAGTGAGTTTTATTTTAGCGGGACGCAGAAGTTATATCGACGCCTTAGTAAAACCTTTTGTAAAAAAATCGAGTCCTATTAAAGAAGCCGATTTCTTTTTTTACGACGCAACAGCCAAGATCAACTGGAAGATAAATGATAAGAACACCGTTTTTGCCAGTGGTTATTTTGGGGGAGACGTGTTTGGCGCGCCGGCATTTAAATTCAATTGGGGAAATTCAACGGCCACAGCGCGTTGGAATCATATCTTCAATAATAAACTCTTCATGAACATTACGAGTTTTTATAGCAATTACGATTACCAATTGGAATTTAAACTCGAATCGCAGAACCAACGTTTTAATTGGACCAGCAACGTGATCAATTATAGCGTAAAGCCCGATTTTATTTATTATCACAATCCAAAGAATACCATTCGTTTTGGTGCACAGGCTTTAATGTATGATTTTCGTCCTTACGATGCCATTGGACAATTTGACGCGGGTGCAAAAGTAGAGTTCCGTTCAGAAAAACGTTATGGCATTGAATACTCTGTTTACTTAGGTAACGAACAAAAATTAATGCCGCGTTTAACTTTAGAGTACGGTTTGCGTGTGAGCATTTATAATTATGTTGGAAAAGGAAAAGCGTATTATTATCGCGATACAATTCCAAACGAACCATTACCATTTGCCTATTCAAAAGAATTTAAACAAGGAGAAATTATCAAAGCCTACGTAACTCCCGAGCCGCGCTTTAGTATGAATTATGTATTGAATAGTTTTAGTTCGATTAAAGCAAGTTATAATCGCATGGCGCAATATTTACAATTAATAAGTAATACAGCGGCCAGCACACCTTTGGATGTGTATACCATAGCAAGCAATAATTTAAAACCATTAATTGCTGATCAGGGTGCCATAGGATACTTCAGGAATTTTGAGGATAATACGTATGAAACATCGCTTGAAGTGTATTATAAGTACATGCAAAATCAATTGGACTATGTAGACAACGCCGAATTATTTATTAATGATTATGTAGAAGGACAATTGATACAAGGTTTAGGTCGCGCATACGGAACAGAGGTTTATATTAAAAAATCGAAAGGTAAATTAGGAGGATGGGTGAGTTATACTTTGAGTAAAACCGAGCGTTTGGTACGTGGGATAAGTAACGATGATTGGTTTAGAAGCCGCTACGACAGAACACATTGTTTAAATACCAATTTGAATTACGATATAACAAAACGTTGGAATGTTGGCGCCACATTTGTTTTTTTGACCGGAACACCTGCTTCTTTTCCAAATTCAAAAGTGCAGATCCAGAATTTGAATATTCCTTATAATACAACAGGCGAACGTAATAATTATCGTGTAACACCATATCATCGTTTGGATCTTGGAGCAACATATACGTTCAAGAAAAATGAGAGACGCAGATACAAGCAAAATATTGTATTGAGTGTTTACAATGCTTATAATAGACGAAACGCTTACAGTATCTATTTCCGAACCAAGGCCGGTGAGCCTTTACAAACGGAGGCCGTTCGCTTTTCGGTAATTGGATCAATTGTACCAGCTATTACTTATAATTTTAATTTTTAGGACCATGAAAATAGTTTATATACTTTTTTTACCACTTGTTTTGTTGTTCACTTCGTGTGAAGATGTGGTGCAAATAAAATTAGATGAAGGATCAAAATTATATGTGATCGATGCTTTTGTGAGCGACCTTAGAAACGATCAAATTGTGCGTGTAACAACCAGCGATTCGTATTTTTCTAATCGCGAAGCGCCTCCGGTACAAAATGCCATTGTACAATTAATTGATCTAAGCACAAATGTTACTTACGACTTTAGTTATACCTCGAAGGGAAATTACTTGTATTCGATCAATGCAGGAGATACCATTGCGCGTTTAGGACATAAGTATATGCTAAAAGTTAGCATTGATGGCGATACTTACACGTCTATTGCCGAACAAAAACGTCCTTCTGTTATTGATAGCATTGCTTCATTTTATAATGATGGTTCAGATCCATTTTCTGGTCCACCCGATACCTATAACTGTTTACTATTTGCGCGCGATAAAGCAGATAACAATGCCGATTATTATTGGATCCGCACGTTTAGAAATGATACTTTATTTAATGGTTCGGCCGATCTAAATATTTGTGTTGATGGAACCGGAGGAATTGTTACCAATGCACCTGCTGATACTATTGATTTTACACCGCCGGCAACTTTTTTAGGATTTAAAACCTATAAAAAGAATGACGTGTGTAAGGTAGAGATCCATTCTGTTACACGCGAAACGTATTTCTTTTTTTATCAGGCATTAGCACAGATCAATAATGGAGGTTTGTTTGCCACAACTCCTGAAAATATTAAAACAAATATCTCAACCCCAGAGAATGCTAAAGTAAGAGCTATTGGTTGGTTTAGCATGGCCAGCGCGGTTACAAAGTCGAAGGTGGTACAATAATTATTAAAAATTAGCCATGGTTCGACAAGCTCACCACTGGCTCCGGCGCGGAGGCACGGAGTTTTGTTCTATCTCCATCTTTGAGAGGACGAAATCCCAGTGGGTTTTTGGGTCAGCATATGCGTTAGAATTTCGAAGTGGAGGGAGAAAAGAAAACTAATTCATTTTATTTCCCTCCCCCGTCTTCGGCTTCGCCGAATCCACCCCCTCAAAGAGGGGGATGGGACCCAATCCAATTTAATTACATTGTGCCTCCGTGGCAAAAAAAACTAATTTTTCTGCGCCACAATAATTACCGTAGCAATTACCGCAATAATAGTAGCCACCAAGAAGAAGATCTTCCAGGCACTGTAAGGACGCTCGCCTTGAACTTCGCCGCTGCGCGCATTTACTGTAAAGCGATATGTTTTATCGGCATATTTATAAGCGCTGATCCAAAGCGGAAGTAAAATATGTTTAAAGGTGATATTATTATAATCGGCATTTAAACTAATTATTTGTTGTTCATCACCACCAATATCGCGGCGTACTTCGTAGCGAATTCCTTCTAACATGACTTCTTTCGCGCTTTCAAAACCCTGTTCAATATTTATTTGGTAGCTCTCGGTTAAAAATCCGGCTAAGTAACGATCATCATGTTCTACAAGTTCATGCAGATCCCAAGGTTCTAATTCTTTGGTGAGTTTGGGAGGTAATGAATGCGAAGCGCAAACCAATACATCATCAAAATCTTTTCGAACAGTTCCGCTAGCCGAACTCCAACGCGTGTGGCGCACTTGGCGAGTTTGTGTTTTACCATTGGCATCTCGGTAACTTTCGGTAACGTAATAATGATCGCCACGCATTCCGGTATAACCTGTGGTTGTATCCGAATCGTAGGTCCAATAAGGCATATAAACACCGTTGAGTTTTTCGGCGCTGTGTGCGGCGTAGTCTTTTAATTTATTTGGGGCAAACCATAAACCACCCACCCACGAAATGAATTTTTCTTTGGCTGCGTTTCTATCAATATGAAAAGCTAATAAGTATTTTGGTTTTACAATGCTGCACGTAGCAGCGTTTTGTACTACTAAAGGTGTGTCGCAATACGGACAAGCGCTTGCGGTAACATTTTGCGGAAGAGTAGTGGAGGCACCGCAATTGGTACATTTACAAACCGTGATCTGTTGTTCTTGAACTTTGCCGGAGTTGCTTTTTAAAAAACTATGGTAATCATTCTCTACCACTTCGGTTGGCGTAGAGGAGATCTCATTCTTGGTTTGACAATATTCGCACACCAGGCTTTTTGTGCCGGGTTTAAATTTAAGATTAGCCGAACAGTTTGAACATTTAACTGTATTGGCCATGTCGGCGTTTTTTTCAAGTGTTTGCTCGCTCATGTATTAAAATTAAGGAAAATAAATAGCAAACAAAAATGTATATATAAATTGATGTTCGCCGATATGTATATTGCCTTTATGAAATGGTTTTGAACCAATATGTCACCCCTAAAGGGGTTCTGATCACCATTGTGCATTTCGCCCCCTTCGGGGGCTACCGATATGTCGCTCCTACGGAGCTAAACATTTTGTGGAAAATTAGAAGTTACAATATGGTGTTGAGTAGAAAAAAAACCGGGCTAAATTCCCGGTTTTAATAATGCGTTGTAGGAGTATTATTTATTAACTGTTACCTTAACGTTGTACGAACCTTTGTTATTGGCATTAAATACGGTTTCGTAAATAGAAAGGTAAAGCATTCCACTTGTTTTGGCTGTGCCGGTAAATTTGGCGCCTGCTTTTAAATTATCGTATGAGCCTTCGCCAATTTTGTAAACCAACATGCCGTAGGTGGCATAGGTAGAAGCTCCTTCGTAATCGCCACCGGTATAATCGGTAGCTCCCGAAGCTTTTGTACTACCATCGGGTTTGTAAACGGCGTTGCTTAAACTTGCCAAGGTAACTTCGCCTGTGGCACTCATCGAAAATTTTTGTCCTGCTTTTAAAGTGATGCCGGTTTTATACCATCCGCCATTTTGATTACCGCTAATATTTTTATTTCCCATCAATTTAATTAATTTTTCGCCACCTGTTCCGCTTGAAACAAAAATGTCGATCGATCTGATCTTCTCTTTTGGGATATTCAATGTGCCATATTCGGTTTTTACATCCAACTTTGTAAAATTGTATGTACCACCCATGGTATAAGCATTATCAATAGTTACCACATCTTCGGAAGTGCTGGTTTCGGTGATATTATTATTTGTTTTAATTTCTTCGTAAGCATTATCAATGGTAAAATCACCGGTGTAATCCGATTCTACAATATTTTTTGGATCGGCATAATGATCTTCTAGGGCCGAAAGTGCTTTTAATCCCATTTTCACTAGATCGGCATAAGCGCTTTTCCTTACTTCGTCGTTATTACTTCCGTTCAATAATTTTATGTACGACATAGCTTTATCAGCGGCCGATTTATCTTTGCCGTAGCCAATTTTAATATTACCAACTTTACTTACGGGAATAATTAATTTTCCGTAGGCGGTTGTAAGATCAATATCATTAAAACTCGCGGTTCCTTTAATGATATTTCCATCGTGCAATTCTAAGTTAACTTCTGCTTGTTTTTGGCTAAAGGCTGTAAATGCACACAAAATGCATATACTTAATACTAATTTCTTCATTTGGTTAGTGGTTTTTTAATTGAGATTCGTTACCATCTCATTTTCCATAAAATTATGCAACTTTTTTTGCAACTACTATCATTTCTTCGCCAATATTTAAAAAGGAGAGTAAATTATAGAGGATATTATGAAAAAACACGAATATTTTAAGCTGCCACATAGGCCGGCTGGTAAATTTATTGAAGTATTGCTGGCGTTCGGCCTGGTTGATAGAATAATTTGCTTCTCGCTGACTGATCTTCTTTTTGGCCTTTAAGCGCTTGATCAAAGGCAATATGGTGTACATAATAAAAAGTTTGATCTCGAATGATGACTTGATGGTTTGAACCTCATAACCGTGTGCCGAAAGTAATTGCGTGATAGTTTTTTTGCTAAAATAATTGTTATTTGCTATATTTTT
>CAYYUS010000018.1:0-13799 GCA_964474925.1 uncultured Akkermansia sp.
CCCATTCATCAAGCACTACCATTCTCTTTTCTTTGTTTCGCTCAATGTAGTCCCACCCTCTCATGCAAGTTTCAGTATTAAGTCTTCCCCATACATACGTTGCAGGAAAAGCTTCTTCATCGGGATAAAAACTTTGCGTTTCGGTCTTTTCGGCTTCCTTAACCACTATTTCCTTAAAATCACCTTGGTACGGCTTAAAACTAAATGTATAAACTTCTTTGTTGATGCCGGCGTAAGTATAGTTACCTCCGCTCTCAGTAATTACGTAACTCATAAATGGCCCTTCGCCCATTTTTGTGGCCTTAGCCGTTTGATCTTCTTGTGCATTTAGTACTCCTCCAAAAAAGAGGCACGCATAAAATAAATAGTTCTTAGTTTTCATAAATATAATTTTGTGTGAAAGTAATAGGTATTACCTAAGCCTATTAATAAACTTCAGCAATGGACGTTTTGATTTAGGAATGGTTAAGTGATAATATTTAATATTTACTTTTTATTATACTGATCGCCATTTGCGTTAATTGTTTGTCCGCAATCTGCCTTTGCTTCTGAAATAACCGGTCCTCTTCCATTGTAACCATTATTTTGATAGAAAGTATAATATACTTTTTTTCCACACGGAAAATCTATTGTTCCTCCACCATTTACGCTATAGCCTGTGCTTCCATCTGCGCCCATGTGTAAAATACTCTTCCCCGTATTTTTAATTGTCTTTTTATCCGATGTTGCTTTTCCTTTCGAATTGTTGCCCCCTTTGGAATTACTTGAACTAGCGCTCTCCTTTACATTATGATCAATTTCCTCATACCAATTAATGTTTTTTGTGGATAAACTAAAGCGTCCTTTTTTAGAGATCCGATCCTCGTATGTTGAGACTTCGGCTATGCCGTCAAAAAAATCTTCTGCAGTAAAAAAAACACATTCGCTCAACACAGTTCCGTCCGTTTTAATAAATCCGTATTGATCATCTTTCCTTACACGAAACACTTTTTCGCTTTCCCTTTTTACCTTATCTTCATAAACATTCTTTCCTACAGGATAAATTTCTTGGTACTTAAAATCAACTATTATTTTACCTGCTCGGTTGATAACGCCATATAAAGAATTTTTAGAAACGCTAATTAGATCGGCATTTACCGAAACAGGTGCTTTTTCTTGATCAATATTACCAATAAGCTTACCGCTAATATCAATTACACCAAACTTACCTCCATTTTTTACAAACCCAAATTTATTCTGATCAAAATTAAATGCATCATCGTAAATAATACCACCCAAAACGGCTCCACTTTCATTAACAAATCCGTATTTATTATCTTTCACTACAATAGCTGCGCCGTTAACATAGCCCCATGCCTTGTCATAGATCGGTTTCACTACTTCCATCCCTTTAGCGTTCACAAACCCCACTTTACCTCCCAAAGTAACCTTTCCCATCCCGTTATAAAAATCTGCTAAACTTTCATATTTAAATGGGACGATGATCTTATTTTGCAGATCGATATATCCCCACTTTCCATCCTTTTTTACTCCAATTATTTTATCCTTCATTTGGTTGCCCGGTGATCCACCTTCGTATTCGCATGGTATAACTAATTTTGCGTTTACATCGGTATAACCAACCTTGCCATCCTTAGTAACCCTTATCAAAAAAGTTTTATCATCCTTATAATTCTTAAGCAACCATAAAAACCATTCAGAATATTTAAGAAACCCATTGTCGCTTACCCAACTCATCTCCTTCAGCTTGCCATTTTCAGTGGTGTTAAAAAGAATTTTACTGTATTGCGACCACTTTCTTGCTTCCACTAGTCCTGGCGATTTATCCAGGTCGCAGTTTATAGGTATGCTCTTTGAAAATTTTACTGTGGAATTGTGAATAGTCCCTTGTATGACCATGCTATTATCACGAATGTATCTACAATCAGCAACGCAACTGTAAACATCATTTCCGTTTTTTTTAATCCTTTCAAATGTGATGTTATTAGATTCAATTTTAAAATACAGGATCTGATAATTTCCTTTAAGGCCTGTTGATTTAAGTTTTACTCCCCATTCCAATTCAATTTCAAATTCAATCTCAAATTTTTCGCCAGGAAGTAATTCCTCATTACCATCTAAATAAATAGGGATCACATTTACTTTTGTTACTTTGTCGCTTATTCCATCTAAATTTATTGGAACAAAATATTTTTTTGTAGAAGTAAGAAATGAAACAAGATTATTTACATCCTTTTGATTTATTTTTTTTCCAATACAGCCAAGTACCTTTACTTCAGTTTTATCAAGAGTTTCAGTAGACTCATATATTATAATTGAGCTACTAGTAAAAAACAATTTCTTTGTGTAATAATGGCCATAATACCTAACAAAATCGGTTGCCCCCTCACTAAAACATTTATAGCTACCGCTTAAGTTAGTACCGCCAATATAAACCGACTTAATTTTTTTATCCGTATCGTATTCTATCTCAACTTTTGCCTTTTCCTTATTTTCAATTAGGTTCAACTCCTCAGATCCCCAATTCCCATAACAGACCTTCTCTCCGTTTTCCCATTTGGCCGCAACTAAATGCTGGCTTTCTTGGGCAACAATAACAGTATTAATAAATAACGAAGCGGCTATTGCCCAAACTTTTACGATCGAATTCATGGAGCTAATTTTAACAAGTTTACTTACGAAAATTTCAAAACGTGCCAATAACTTCAGCAACAGCCAAATTACTTTAGCAATAGCCAAATTTTATGAAGAAATAGCCTGCTCAAAATCCGCTTTTTTATACTTAGAAAGCTTGGCAATGATCTCCCCATTTAATTGAATAGACAATTCAGATTTAGAATAATTAAGCAAGTGTTCTTTATTTATCAGCCAAGATTTATGAACGCGTATAAATTGAGGCAAACTTTCAAGAAGTGTTTCAAAATGTTTTAAATTTCTACTCGCCGTAAATTTCTTATCCTTTGTGTGGATCAAGCAGTACGATTCTTGAGCCTCAATAGCAATTATACCCTCAACAGATATAATATTCTGGTTGCCTTTATCACTCACAATAATGTTCTTGATCTGTTTTTGCTGCAAGGTATCGTTCAATAAATTCAATCGCTCTGCTTGTTGTAAAACGTTTTGCCTTTGTCTTACTCTTTCAATACTCAATTTTAAACGCGCTATATCAATAGGCTTTAATAAATAATCTACTGCCGAAACTTCAAAAGCTTTGATCGCATACTGATCATAAGCCGTTACAAAAATGATCTGGAAGTTTATATCCTTAAAAAATTTCACGATCTCGAAACCCGAATACTGAGGCATTTCAATATCTAAAAATACAAGGTCGGGTTGCTGCTTTTTTATTTTGTCAACTGCATCCGGAATATTCTCGCATTTGGCCAATAATTCAATGTCGGGACAAAAACGTTCCAGTAGATTTTGAAGCACATCTCGTGCACTTTCTTCATCATCAACTAATATCGCTTTTATCTTATTCATTGCTGTAAAACTAGTGTCGCATTTAATTCAACAACTATATACTTTGTTAATCAACCAATTTAGTTTAGTAACGGATCAAAATTTTCGTTTTATGGGGATCGTTAAAACTACACGCGTTCCTATTGCCTCGTTTTTATCGTACAGATCTTCATAAGAATAACCAAAGTCTCCTTCAAAAACATCACTCAAGATCTCTAAACGCTTGCCGATCGCTTTTCCGGAAAAAGATTCGTGTCCCGTACTTTGCCTTTGTTTGATCGCCTTTGCCTTTTCGCGCCCAATACCATTATCCTCTATTTTACAAATAAGTACTTCACTCAATTCAAACCATACTTTCAACTTCTTTTCTCCTTCCTTATGCAATAATCCGTGCGCCAAAGAATTTTCAATAAATGGTTGAATAAGCATTGGCGGGATCATGATGTCTTCCACATTTCCTACCTGTATCTCAAAACTGAAATTCTTTTTAAAACGTAATTTTTCTAAAGACAAATACAGTTCAAGTAATTTTATTTCTTGTTCAAATTCAATAAAATCCTTCTCCGAATAACTTAAAGTTCTTCTTACAAGATCAGAAAAAGTGGTGATGTAAGAGTATGAATTTTCTACGTCGCCTTTCAAAACAAGATCCTGAATAGAGTTAAGTGAATTAAAAATAAAATGCGGATTCATTTGTGATTGAATAGCCGCCAATTTTGAAGCATTAAGCTCGTTGATCTGTTGCGATTTTTTTTGCTGGAGCTTTAACTGCCATTTATAAATAAAAACTATTAACAAAATGATCACAGCACCCGATAAAACAATGAACCACCACCGCGCGTAAAGTGGTTGGGCAATGGTAAAAGAATATTCTGCGATGTTGCTATATTCACCTTGGTTTTCGGTTTTTACCATAAATGTATAAGTTCCACCATCGAGCGCGTTATATGTTACGCGGTTCGCTTCATGATCGTTAACGCTCCAACTCGTATCATAGCCGATCAATTTAAAATGATACTTTATTGATCCTATGTTTTTAAGTGTTGGCGAAGAAAAAACAAATTGAACCTTTCGTTGATCGCTTTTAAATACATTCCTTTCGTTTGCTCCAACAACTCTATCATTTACAAGCACTTTGTCAAATCGGATATTTGGCTTAGTTAAATTTGGTATGAAGTTTAAGTTTATACTTTGTACGCCGCCGGAATGACTAACCCAAAGCTTATCGTCTAACATTTTAAAATCGATGATCTTTTTTGTACCAAAACCAAAAGCCATAGATATTGATCTCATAAGTTTGCCTTCTAAGTTATACTGAAAAAATCCATTGGCGGAATTTGCAATAAGCGTATTGTTTGCAATAAGTAATTTTTTAACCGATTGCATTTTCCCGCCTGTTTTGGTCTCAATAACAGCTGCAATTTCACCATCCTTTAAAACCATGATGCCATTTTTTTCTGTACAAATATAGATCCGGCCTTCGTGCTCATAAAGACCATTTGGAAAAATATCCTCGTTGTGGTATTTTATCTCGCTCGCATTCTCTAAAGAATCGATCCTAAAAAGCCCATTTGCCGTTGACGCATACAGATCCCTATTTTTCCGATCATATTCTATTGCGTAAATTCGGTAATTCATCCCCTTCATCAATTCATGGCTAAATTCCCCCATTGCTGTTCGGTGGATCTTATAGATCCCCAAATTTGTTCCAATAAAAAACTTACTTTCCGAAACAACTACCGCATCCTTTAATGATGCTCCTACTAAACCTTTCATTTTTTCTGTGATCAAGTCGTAAAAACTTCCACCTCCATTGTCAAACAAAATAATATCTCCGTTTACATCCCCATAAATCCCTTCCAGCGACCGTTTTGCATTCTCCTTTAATGTATGAAGTTCCCCATTTATATATTTCAATAACTTTCCTTTTGATGTGCCAATGATCAAGCCGTGTTTATTGTTAGCGTGAATAGCAGTAACAGGGTCGTCGCGAAACGAATTGATAACATCAGGCACTTTAAGGTCGGGAATAACCAATACGCCTTTATCAAAAGTAGTGAGTAAAATATTTCCTTCTTGATCCTTAAAAACGTTTGAAATAAAATGATCCTCATAAAAGAATTTGCTCTCGATGCCGTTAAAATATCCTACGCCCGGCAAAGTTCCTGCGATCCACACCTCATTACCTGTTTCATAGATCCGTTTTGACCCTTCCACTTCAAACAATTTATTATTTGCAACTGGTTCTAATTCAAAACTTGAAATATCATATTTGTATAATGATCCCGAGGCAAGATCCACACAGTAGATCTTCGTGTCAACATTAAAAGTTTTCAATACCGAATTTTTATTCAGCATACCTGAAGGCGCTTTTACTTTTTGTTTTGTGAAATTATTATTTTGATATAATAAAACCGTATCACACCCTCCTAGATGAAAATGAACGGCCTTGTTAGGCGCCATAAAAGATGGTCCCAAATAATGATTGATAAAATCAAACCGATTAACAACCGATCCCTTATTATTAAGCACAATGATCTTTCGGGCACCAATAACCAATTCGTTCTTACTAGTGATCATTAAACTTATATCCGAACTCCGCTCATCACTTTTTAATTCATATAATATTTCGCATTCCGCATTTTTGATCTTAAATATTTGATTATTCAAATTATGACAATATACCGCGCCTTCCGAATCGATCACAAAATTAAAAACAGAGCTGCTTTTTGTTTTATCGCATTCGATCTTTTTATACGAGTAATAATCGAAATAATAAATACCTTCGTTTGTGGCAAACAAATAATTTAAATTCTTATCCTGAATAACGTCGTAAATTTGAACGCCTCTAAACTGATCTTCGCCAAGTTTAAAATAAGCGGGTTGCTGCGCGCGCGTAATACATACAAATAGTATAAATAGAAATAATGATCTGGCCTTAGTTAAAGGTTGGCGAAGTAAAATTAAAAACAGATCCTTCATACGATCAACTGCTCATCGCAGCTTTGAAACACGCGATCGTCTTTTGAATATCATCAGCTGTATGTGCCTCATTTACAAAACCAACTTCATAGCCACTTGGCCCAAGGTAAATTCCTTTTTCTAATAAGTGATGAAAGAGCGTTTTAAAATAGCTCATGCTATTCGCGTCAATTTCTTCGGCTGTTTTAATAAATTTATTTTCGGTAAATGCCAACCAAAAAATTGAGCCAATGCTGAACACTTTAAAATTATCTTTTTTTATTTCCGATAATCCCTTCACTAAAGTTTGTGTTTTTGTTTCAAGCTCTTGATAAAAATTTGGCTTCAAACATTCGGTTAATTGCGCAATGCCTGCGCTCATCGCAACCGGATTTCCGCTTAATGTTCCGGCTTGGTAAACATTTCCGTCCGGACTAATACTAGCCATAATTTCTTTGCTAGCACCATACGCACCAACGGGAAATCCTCCACCAATAATTTTTCCGTACGTTACAATGTCCGGTTTAATGTCGTAATATCCTGCTGCGCCTTCAAAACCAATTCTAAATCCACTGATCACTTCATCAAAAATTAAAAGTGTTCCATGCTTTGTACAAGTATCTCTCAAAAATTGCAAATACATTCTATCTTGCAATAGCAAGCCATTATTTGCCGGAATTGGTTCTATAATGATGCACGCAATTTCATCTCTAAACTTTACAAAAGCTTCCTCTATTCCCTGCATACTGTTTAAAGGCACAACAATAGTTTCTTCCACAAAACTTTTTGGCACACCGGCCGAAGATGTATTTCCAAATGTTACTAAGCCCGATCCTGCTTTCACTAAAAGTGAATCACTATGACCATGATAACATCCTTCAAATTTTAATATTTTATTTCTTCCGGTAAATCCGCGCGCTAATCGTATCGCACTCATCACCGCTTCTGTTCCACTACTTACAAAACGGATCTTCTCTAAAAAACGATTATTGCCAATAATTAATTCGGCTAATTCATTCTCTAATCTGGTTGGTGCGCCAAACGACGTTCCATTTTGCATTGTTTTTGCAACCGCACTTAATACTTTATCGTTGGCATGTCCTAAAATTAACGGACCCCAACTTCCACAGTAATCAATGTATTCATTTCCGTCAGCATCCCAAACATGTGCTCCTTTACCTTTTTCTAAAAAAATCGGCGTTCCTCCCACGCTTCTAAATGCGCGCACGGGCGAATTAACTCCACCGGGGAAATATTGTTTTGCTTTTTCGAATAGCTGTTGTGAATTGGTATTTTTCATATGGTGCAAATGTAAGGATTTGCCCTTTAATAGAACGCCAATGAATCTGATTTTATATGATTAAATGTGGTCATATTTGCGAAATAATCTTTATTTTTACCCTGCTTATGACATTTGAGAACTCCATAGATTTTGCAAAAAAATTAGATGCACAGGATCCTTTAAAAGAATTCCGTTCGCGTTTTTTATTTCCTCAACATAATGGCGAACCCATTGTGTATTTTACAGGTAATTCGTTAGGACTTCAACCAAAAACAACGCAAGCTTTTATTCAACAAGAATTAAATGATTGGGCAAAGTTTGGTGTAGAAGGACATTTTTTAGCAAAAAATCCTTGGATGCATTACCATGAATTTCTTACTGAAAAAATGGCCAAAATTGTTGGTGCAAAAAATTCGGAAGTGGTAATGATGAATCAACTCACGGTGAATTTGCATTTGCTGATGGTGAGTTTTTATCGCCCCACCAAACAACGCTATAAAATTTTATGCGAAGCAAAAGCATTTCCGAGCGATCAATATGCTTTACAATCGCAAGTAAAATTCCACGGCTTTGATCCAAATGATGCATTAATTGAATTAGCTCCTCGCCAAGGAGAATATAATGTTCGCTACGAAGATATTTTAACTGCCATTGAAAAAAATAAAGAGTCGCTTGCCTTAATTATGATCGGCGGTGTAAATTATTTTAGCGGACAAGTATTCGACATGAAAGCCATTACCGAAGCAGGACATAAAGTTGGTGCCATAGTTGGTTTTGACTTAGCGCACGGTGCAGGAAATATAAATTTAGAATTACACGATTGGAAAGTTGATTTTGCTTGTTGGTGCAGTTATAAATATTTAAATAGCGGTCCGGGAAGTGTGGCCGGTGCATTTGTTCATGAGGATCATCATAAAAAAACCGACATGCCTATGTTTGCCGGATGGTGGGGAACAAAAAAAGAAACTCGTTTTTTAATGAGTAATGTTTTTGAACCTATTGAAACTGCCGAGCGTTGGCAATTAAGTAATGCGCCGGTTTTTGCAATGGCCGCGTGTAAAGCTTCGTTAGATATTTTTGATGAGGCGGGAATGAAAAATTTAATTTCAAAAAGTAAAATTCTTACTTCTTATCTCGAATTTATAATTGCCGACATAAATAAAAGCAAAAACAATTGCCTCGAGGTTATCACTCCAAAAGAACTCCAAGGATGCCAGGTTTCTATTGTTGCACACGGTTATGGAAAAGCCCTCTATAATAAACTCATCGAAAATGGCGTGATCCCCGATTGGCGCGAACCCAATGTAATTCGCTGTGCCCCAGTGCCACTTTACAATTCATTTGAGGATATTCATCGCTTTGGTGATATATTAAAGCGTCTTCTTTAAGGCGTTTAACTAAAAAAAACTTAAAATTTTTGAGGTTGCTTTTTGTTTTTGTATCTTTAAAGCATTGATGAACAGGCTTTTTGCATACTTTGGTTATACAGCGCTATCTTTTAGCTTGGCCTGCCCTTTTTTGAGCAAGGCCGCAGGCAACGATCAGCCTTACCAATCGCCAATACATTGCTTCACCGAAAATAAAGGACAGATAGCCGACCAGTTCTATAAACCTCGTCCTGATGTTTTGTTTGCAGGTACAGAAGGTCCGCTTACGTTTCATTTGCGCAAAACAGGAATTAGCTATCAGCAATTTCGCACTGATAAATGGACAGATGAAACCGATCCTTTAACCAACAAAAAAATAAAACTTCCTTCTCAAACTACTATTTACCGTGTTGATGTAAATTGGTTGAATTCAAATACCGACCCTGTTGTACAAAAGAATTTTCCTACAGAAGGTGTTTCAAATTTTTATCTAACCAATTGCCCGGATGGTGTATTTGATGTTAGATCCTATAAAGAGGTTATCTACAAAAACATTTACAAAGGTATTGACGCGCGTTGGTATCATAAAGATGGACATTTAAAATACGATTATTTAGTAGCTGCCGGTGCCGATCACAACAATATACAAGTAGAAATAAAAGGCGCTAAGTTATCCATCAATTCCCTTGGAGAATTGATCATTGAAACCCCTCTTGGAAAAATTGTGGAGGATGCGCCTTATGTAACTCAGAACGGAAAAGAATTAAAAAGTAAATGGATCATTGATGGGAATATTGTATCATTTCAAATTGAGAACATCGATCCGCTTTTACCATTAGTGATCGATCCGGGCGTTCGCATTTGGGGAACTTATTACGGCGGTAATGGCGGCGATTCTGCTTTGAACAATGCAGTTGACGCAAACGGGAATATTTGGATAGGCGGAACTACCAGCAGTACCAATGGAACAAGCATGGCAACTGTAGGAAGTCATCAGTCTATTTATGGTGGAGGAGCAGATAATGCCTATATCGCAAAATTTAACGCGGCCGGTGTTCGTCAATGGGGAACTTATTATGGAGGTCCTGTAAGGGAGTTTGGATTTAATATTGCTATTGATATTAGCGGTAATTCTTATTTGTGCGGACAATCACTTGGTTCATCGGGAACTATTATTGGAACCGTTGGTTCGCATCAACCAACATTTGCTGGTACTGCAGATGGTTGGGTTGTAAAATTCAATGGTAGTGGAGTTAGACAATGGGGAACATTTTATGGAGATGCCGGTTTAGATGTTGCTTATGGCGTTGCGGCCGATGCTTCAGGGAATGTTTATCTTGTTGGAAAAACAGATGCTCCTACTAGTAATGTTATTTCAACTGCAGGAGTTCATCAACAAAATTTTGGTGGTATTGAAGATGGATTTATTGTGAAATTTAATTCGGCCGGTGTTCGTCAATGGGGAACTTATTACGGAGGAACCGGAACGGATGTTGCAAGAAATGTTCATGTAGATGCTGCCGGAAATATTTTTGTAACAGGATGGACAGATAACAGTGTTCCAAATGTGATTGGATCAGCAGGCGCTCATCAAAATGTTTATGGTGGCGGTGGCTTTGATGCGTTCCTTGCAAAATTTAGTCCTGCCGGTGTACGTTTATGGGGAACTCATTATGGGGGCAATGATGTTGACATGGCTTATGATTGCGAAACGGATCTTTTAGGAAATGTTTACATGGCAGGAAAAACAGCAAGTACAAATAGCATTTCCACAGTTGGGTGTCACCAAATAAGTTATGGTGGTGGTCCGCAAGATGCATTTCTTGTAAGTTTAAGCAGTGCAACTGGCGTGCGAAATTGGGCAACCTATTACGGCGGAAGTAGTGATGAAGAAAGTTGGGGGTGTTCGGTTCATAAATCAGGACATATTATGATGACAGGGCACACAGGAAGTTCGAGTGGAACTGTGATAGCAACGCCGGGTAGTCACAAACCAACTTACGGTGGAGGAACTTGGGATGCCTTTATGGTACAATTTGATCCTTCAACTAATGGTACACGCACATGGGGAAGTTATTTTGGTGGTTCAGATGACGATGTTGGTTATGGATGTTCTTCCGATAATTTCTATCATTTTTATATGACCGGCTCAAGCTTTAGTACTCCGGGAACAGACATTGCAACTATAGGAAGTCATCAACCAATTTATGGCGGTGGATTATTTGGTGATGCGTACTTACAAAAGTTTTATGATTGCCCTGCGCCATTAGCGCCAACCAATACAACAGTGCCTGCCAATTTAAGTTTTTGCGAAGGTGTAACCACAACATTATCTGCCATTAGTGGCGCAACCATGAGTTGGTATTCAACACCAACATCTACAACAATAATTGGTACAGGAAGTGTTTATGTTACTCCTGTTCTCTCAGCGGGCATTTACACGTATTATGTAGATGCTGCAACGTGTACTAATAGTCCACGCACGCCAATAAGTGTAACTGTTTTTGCTTTACCGAATTTAAATGTTGTATCATTTCCAACCCTGGTGTGTGCCGGGAAAAATTCAACATTAAGTGTAAGTGGCGCGGCCAGTTATACCTGGGATAGTTCAGCAACAACCAGTACGGTATTAGTTACTCCTGCCGTTACAAGTATTTATACAGTAACCGGAACAAACACCTTGGGTTGTACAAATAGCAAAACCATCTCTGTAACTGTTTATCCTTTAGACCCTGTAACATTTACGCCTGAAAAAGACACATCGTGTTTGCATATTTTTGGTGGAACACCAATTTTATTAGTGGGTTCTCCAACGGGCGGTGTGTTTTCGGGACCCAATGTTTCGGGTAATTATTTAAATCCAACAGCACTGGGGATTTTTAATCCGGTTTATACATACACTAACCCAACTAACGGTTGTGTGAATTCTGCAACTGCTACTATTCTTGTTGTGAATTGTACGAGTATAAAAGAAGAGAATGCGTTTGTAAAAAACATTAGCATTTACCCTAATCCTACCAAAGGACATATTATTGTTGAGACCAATAACGATATTGAAAAGACCATAACGATACTTGATGCAAGAGGTAGGATAATTCGCAACGAAACAAGCAAACAAAGAACATTGCAATATTCTATTGCCGATGAGGCCAACGGAATTTATTTTATAAAAATAAGTTCGGCACTTGGCAGCAAAGAATTTAAACTTGTGAAAGAATAATTTCTTTTGTCTATCGATCCGCAAATACACCAAAGCTGGAAAGAGCATTTACTCCCCGAATTTCAAAAAGGTTATTTTAAGAAGTTAAAGAAATTTCTGGTAGAGGAAAAAAAATCGTTTGATATTTATCCTCCTAGTAAGTTGATCTTCTCGGCTTTTAATTTTACGCATTTTGATGATGTAAAAGTGGTGATCCTCGGGCAAGATCCTTATCACGGACCCGGGCAAGCCAATGGATTTTGTTTTTCGGTAAGTGATGGTGTGCGTACACCGCCAAGCTTGGTAAATATTTTTAAAGAAATAAAAACCGATGTTGGTTGCGAAATGCCTACTCATGGAAATTTGGAAGCTTGGGCCAAGCAAGGCGTGTTCTTATTAAATGCCACATTAACTGTACGAAAAGAAACCGCCGGCTCCCATCAAAAAAAGGGCTGGGAAGAATTTACGGATGCAGTTATTACAACCCTTTCGGAAAAACGCGAAGGCCTGGTGTTTTTACTTTGGGGAAATTATGCCCGCAACAAAACCGTATTAATAAACCGACAAAAACATTTAGTGCTCGAAGCTGCGCATCCCTCACCATTAGCACGCGGTGCTTTTTTTGGAAGCAAACATTTTAGTAAAACCAACGAGTATTTAAAGTCTACTGGGAAAAAGGAGATAGATTGGTGTTTGTGAGTAATTTCTGTATCTTCATTAAATTATAATTCTCTAAAACATTTTTTATGGAAAGCTTAAGACCAAACGCTCAAAGAGCAAAAACCGCCATTACTTTAATTTGGATCGTATTGGGAATAGAGATCTTTGCTCTTGTTTCGAGTTTACTTCAATATTTTTTGCTTCAAGATGCGGCCAACGGTGAGCTCATTACCGAAGAAGCTGCGTCGGCAAATGATATTAGAGAAATGAGTATTGGCATTATTTATATTATTGCTTTTATTACTTCGGCTGTTACATTTATTTCATGGTTTAGACGCGCTTATTTTAATCTCCATTTAAAAGTGAGTGGTTTATCACATTCCGAAGGTTGGGCAGCGGGCAGTTGGTTTGTTCCTATTATCAGTTTATTTAGGCCCTACCAAATAATGAAAGAATTATATGTGCAAACCAAAGGCCTGATCATAAAAAATGGATTAGCGCTGTACGGAAATTTTAGCACGCAAAATTTAGGTTGGTGGTGGGCCCTTTGGATCATCAATAATTTTATAGGACAATTTGAATTTCGTTATTCGCGAAATGCCGAATCCATTGATCAACTTACCATTGTTACAATTGCCAGTATGATCTCCAATATTATTGGCGTTCCTCTTGCGCTCCTTACCATAAAAGTGATAAAAGATTATTCTAAAATGGAGGAATTGCTCGTTCAAATAAAAGAAGAAGAAGGAATAAAATAAAACTCAAACGATGCAAAAAGAAATGGCGCGTAAATCTCAAAGAATCACAAACACACTATTGTATTCGCAGACGTACATTGATTCGAATAAAAACACATGTGCACGTA
>CAYYUS010000019.1:0-13370 GCA_964474925.1 uncultured Akkermansia sp.
CGTTATACCTATCAATATATTCTTATTTTGCAGCACCGATACCAAATTTACTTACAAAGCAAAAAGGCAGTAATAATTACTGCCTTTTTATATCTTACTTTGAATATTCTTACAACTCAGGATTTTTTACAGGATTTCTGTAATAGATCTTTTCTTCTAAAAATTCTTGAATAGCGATCAAAGATGGCTTAGGTAATTTTTCGTAGAATTTAGAAACCTCAATTTGTTCGCGGTTCTCAAATATCTCTTCTAAGTTATCGTTGTTAGAACCAAACTCCTGTAATTTTGAAGTTAATTCTTCTTTCAATTCAGTACTGATCTGATTTGCGCGTTTGCTCATGATCGAAACCGCTTCGTAAATATTACCGGTTTGGTTATCAAACTTGCGAATATCACGAGTGATGATCGACTGGTTAGCGTTAGTTTTTTTGAAATCCATCTTAATTTAAATTTTCTTTTAGCTTTTTGCTGGCATTGTAAATACTTTCAGCGCGGCTAATGTACGCACTTTTAGGGTATAAATCAACAAATTTAACGTAATTTTCCATGGCTCCCTGCAATCTCTCCCCTTTTTTGCTTTGGATACTGTTGGAGGCCAACAGGTAATACGAATTGATCATCACATAATACATTTCCTCATTATAGAGGCTTGAAGGGTAATCTTTTAAGAAGGTTTTTGTGGCAACAATAGAGGCTTTGTAATCTTCCAACTTATAATATTGCTTCACTATATCGTAATCTTTTTTCTCCAGTTTTGTGCGTAATTTATCTATCATCATATTACACGAATCAATTCGAGAGCTTTCGGGATAAGCATCCACAAAACTCTGAAACTCCTTGATGGCATTGATGGTGCTGGTTTGATCCAATTGATAGGCCGGTGATGTATAGTAAAAACACATGGCATTCATAAAGTAACATTCTTCTGAGTGTTTACTATCGGGAAATTGCCTCGTGAAATTCTTAAAATGATATTGAGCCAATAAATAATCGTTCATGTAATATTCGCACCAGGTATAGTGAAAATATACCTCTTCCGACTTATCTGTACCCTTTACAACAGGTATCAACTCCTCGTATAATTGAGAAGCTTTGGTCCAGTTACCTTTTTCGTAATATTCCTTGGCTTTGGTGAGTTTTAGCTCATAATCGGTGCTTTTAAGGAGTTTATTGAAGCGATCACAACTGCTTAATAAGATCACCGGTATAAAAATGTAGAGAAAGTACTTCATTTGGTTGTGCAAATCTATCAAATTTCTCAAATAAAAAACCCTTGCCTCAAGGCCCTTTATCCAATTGATGTTAAAACAAGATGTATCATTTGTAGGGTTTACAGACCATAATCCCTATTTAGCAATTATTATATGAAAAAGGAGGGCTTTTTTTATGAATTTCCTCAAAAAGTTCATCTTATAATTAAATTTCGTATTTTTACGTCTTATACCTTTATGAATCTGAATCTTAGTAAGTTAAAGCACTTAACTTCAATATCTTATACTCAATTACTTAAATTGAGTTTAACTATTGTTTTGACCTGCTTCAGCTTTCAAATAAAAGCTCAGTCAGAAGAGGAATTAAAGAAGCAGGCCGAAGAGTTGTTTGAAGATGAGGATTACATCAAGGCATATAAAAGCTATTCGCAGTTAGTTTCCAATCATTCTACTGATCCTTTGTATAACTACCGCCTAGGTGTTTGTATGATCTACGCGGAGCCCGACAAAAAGAAAAGTTTCTCCTATTTAAATAAAGCTTTTAGTAATCGTGCAGCGCTCCCTAAGGATGTTGCCTTTTTTGTAGGAAAAGCTTACCACATTAATTATTTGTTTGATGAAGCGATCCGTTTTTACAACATATTTAAGCAAGAGGCCCCAGGTTCTATGCAAAAGAAATTGCAAGTAGATAGAGAGATCCGCGCTTGTGGAAATGGCAAACGTTTACTGAGTACCATCACCGACCTGGAAGTTCTCACAAAAAAACAATTGAACGAAGCAGATTATTTTCGCAGTTACGACCTTTCGAGTGTTGGGGGAAAGCTTTTAGTGAAACCCGATATCTATAAAACCAACGTTGACAAAAAGAAAAAAGATAAATCGATCCTCTACTCTACCAAAGCCGGCGACAGAGTTTACTTTAGTAGTTACGGAGAGAATACGTTGAACGGAAAAGATATTTATTACAAAGAAAGAATTGCAGGAGGAGAATTTGGAAAACCAGTTTTAGTAACAGGAATTAATACTGAGTTTGATGAAGACTATCCCTTCATTCAACCCGATGGACTAACCATCTTTTTTGCAAGTAAGGGGCATAACAGCATGGGTGGTTACGATATTTTTAGATCAGACTTTAACGAATCAACACAATCGTGGAGCACACCAAAAAATTTAGAGTTTCCTATTAACTCCCCCGATGATGATTATTTGTTTGTAACAGATTCCTCAGAGAAATTCGCCTACTTCAGTACCGGAAGATATAGTCCGCCCGGTAAAATTGATGTTTTAAAGATCAAAACCACTCGTAAGCCTATCGATTTCATTATGATGAGAGGAATGGTTACAAAGGAAAATGCCAAACAAAGTGTAAAAAGTAAGATCACCATTAAAAATATCAGTACGGGTAAAGATGTTGGAACATTTGAAGCAAATGATGAAGGAAGTTTTGTGATGCAATTGCCAAACGGTGCCAAACTTTTGTATACAGTAGAAACGCCGGGGCTTCGTACACAATCGCAAGGAATAAGTTTACCATTAGCGCAAGTTGGAAAACCGTTTAAACAAACCGTTACCTATGAGAATGAAGTGCTAAAGATCATTAATGATTTTGAAGAAGCGCCAAGCGACGATAGTTATTTACAGTATTTAAAATTGATCGAAGAGAAATCGAAACTCGATCCTAATGAAGGCAAAAATAATTTACCGCAAGAAGGGAACAAAGATGCTGATACATTATTGGCAACCAATAACAATACAACGGCTGTTGAAACCAATAATCCAACGGTTAATGGTAACAATACCGATTCAAAAAACAATACAAACCCTACCATCAACAATAAAGACCCTAAGAACAATACAACCGGGATAAATAACAAAGAATTAATAGACATTGCCAAGAAGGACGCTGAGGAATCAAATAAAGAAGCAACGCAATTAAATCAAGATGCTTGGGATGCAAAAGATCTTGGAACAGCTAAAAAAATAGAAGCTGAAAATAAAATAAAAGCAGCTGATGAAGCTTTGATAAAAGCAGAAGCAATTACAGATGAAGCCGTAAAGAAAGAAGAAATTGCTAAAGCTATTGAACAAAAAACAGAAGGTGAAAAAGATCTTGCCGTTGCTAATAAAGTTTTAGATCTGGCAAAAACACTAGAAAAAGATGCTGCTAATAAAGCGAAAGAAACCGAACTCAATAATCAATACGCTAAAGAATTAGAAAAGATAGCTTCTAATCCTAAGAACAATACACCGGAGGCCAAACAAAAGTTGGATGATATCCAAAAACAGATCGCCAGCGTATCTGAACAAAAGAATGAATCGGAGAACGTTTATAACAAGTTAAAGAATGATATCAGCGAAAAAGAAAAGGGATTATCGGTAGCAACTGAAAAAACTAATACGTTGAATACTGATAATGCTTCGGCGCTTGGTGAAATTGCGAAAACAGAGAATGAACTAGCCGCAGCAAAAAAGAAAAAGAAGGAAGAGATAACTAACCGCTTGAATCAACAAAAGAGCGATCAACAAAAAATTGAAACAGACCTAGCACAAAGTAAAGAAGAGGAAGTTAAGTTGACCAACGAACTCAATTCGATGAAGAATGAGCTCGCTTTAGCTGATAAGATCAAAACCGAGAATTTTGCCAAGGTTGAAACTCCCATTAATTCAACAAACACTAATACTACAAGTGTAGCTAGTAATAAAACGGGAAGTCAACAACTGGAAGAAAAATATACCAATAAGATCAACATTACTGATGCAAACAACAAAGACAATATATCAAGTGTAAACAATCAGCTCATTGCTTATAACAAAGATATTGATGCGCAAATAGCAAAGAACAAAACTACCCTTGCAAAAACAAAGAACCCGAACGAAAAAAAGGCGATCACTACCGACATTAAGAATTTAGAAGGGACCAAAAAACAAAATCAGCAAAGCATTGCCAATAACAACGCACGCATCAACGATATCAATAAACAATTACTTGCAACCAACAATGCGCCAAATACCAATCAAAATTTAAAAGAGATCTCGCTTGATAATCCCAGCAAGGCCATGGATCAATTAAAGGATATCAAAGCTTCGTTAACTCAAGCCGACAATGCTTTATTTAATTTCAATACTTACAATAACGCCAACGGACAAAACATAAAAGTACAGGCCGATTCGCAGATCAACGATGCGTATGCGATGCAAAACAAGTTAAAAGAAACTATTGCCTCTGCAGAAGAGAACATTAAGAATTCATCAACTAACTTAACTAAGAATTCAGATAATCCCGAATCAATATTAAAACAAGCGGATGATCTTACTTTACAAGCTAATACCTTACGTAATGATGCTAACAGTAAAAGCGGTGACGAAAAAGCAAAACTATTGAGTGAGGCTGACGCACTTGACAAACAAGCCGAACAAAAACAAATTGAAGCTTCAGAATTAAGTTCGAAGATATCATTAAGTAAGTTTGATGTGAATAAAGAAAATGCTCAAACTTTATTTGCTACTAATAAAACTGATGAAGCAACAGCAAGTGAAGCCAAAACTTTAATGGAGGAAGCAGACCAAGCAATAAAGCAAGCTAAAGCCATAAGAGAGGAAGCTAATGCAACATCCAATGCTTCTGCCAAGATCGGAAATTTAGGGAATGCGGAAGAAAAAGAACTGATAGCGCTTAACAAACAAAATCAAGCCTTAGACCTTTTAAAGAAAGCAAATCCGGATGTTGCTTTGCAGCCTTATAAAGAACTTGGCACAGTTAACATTGTTAACGAAGCTGTATTGAAAGAAGAAATTGCCAAGGTAAACGCCGAAGTAAAACAGTTGGTTACAGCTAAGAGCACAGCATACAAAACACTGAGCGACGCAAATGAGGAAGAGATCAAAAGCGCGAGCGCAACTTCGGCAAGCAAACCAAATATAAATAATACCCCTGCTTTAAAATCACAACAAGCTGTCATCACTAAGAACTTAACCGATATAGCTGCTCTTAAAACAAAAGTAGAGCAATCTGGTAACGAAACAGAAAAACTAATGAACTTGGCTAATTTGGTTAAAAAACAGAACGAAACCATTTTAGCTATCAACAAACTTAATAGCGACGCTGAAACCGCTGGCATTGTAGCAACCAATACAAATACTAAAACACCAACCACAAATAATAACACCGAGAATAATACCGCAAATAATACTGCTACCAACAATACTGAAAACAATACTGTACCTACAAATACAGTTGTAGCAAAAAATAATTTTTCTACCGAACAAGCCAATACGGCATTTAGTGTTGACCTAAGTTTTGAGAACCATAAAGACACCTCATTAGATCAGATCAATTCGTACTTTGAGAAAAATAATTTCGAATTAAGAAATGCGCAAGCAAATAATTCGAAGAACTCGGCAATAGATGCTTTAAATGCTTTAGACAGCGAGAATAAGGCGTTGAATGAGGCTATTGCAAAAGCAGATGCAGAGAACGCAAGTTCAAACAGCGCCGGCTCAATGAATAATACAGAGATCAAGAATAAGATCAATTCGTTATTAGATGCTTCGGATAGTTTTGCACAAGAAGCAAGTAATGTAAAAAAGGATGCTGAAAGTAAAACAGGCGATGAACAAACGTCTTTATTGAACCAGGCAAAAGATCTTGAAGATAAATCGTTCGCTAAAAAAGTAGAAGCTGCGCAACTTACCATGCAGTACAACGAAGCTAACTACAATGCCAACAAAAATGCCATTAACGATATGTTGGGCACAGTAAACAGTAGCAATCCTGATCTTGCCGCCTCGGTAAAAGCAAAATTAGATGATATAGAAACAAAACGCAGGCAAGCAAAGGATATACGTGAAGAAGCAAACGCTTTAACCAATAATTCAGCGAAGTTAGGCGCTATGGAAAATGCCGACGAAGTAGAAGCCGGTCTTTTGTTAAAGCAAAACGAGATCATTAACGAATTAAAAGGTGCTGTTCCTGATTACGTAGTGAAAGAACCTAGTTATAATAATGTGGGCGGAACAAAAGAAATACCTGCTGAGTTAAAACAAAAACAATCTGATCTGTATGCAAAAGAAATAAGCGAGCTTACCAATTTAACCAACGCTTACAGTATGGAATATGAGACCAACAAAAACACTATTCCAAAAAATTTAAATGCTGATCAAACCAAAGTAAAAAGCAATGTGATCAATTTAAATGCTGAATCAAAGAACCTATTGATACGCTCAAGTAAAACAACCAATCCTGCTGAGCGCTTAAAATTATTATCGCTTGCAGCTAAAACCGGCTTAACTGCTGCTACACAATTGAACTTCCTTATCAATAAGCAACCAACTGCTAATTTGGTAACAGTTAATAATAAAGTGAGCAATAACACTTCAAATGCAGTGGCCACAACTACTAAAACCAATAATAACACAACTAACGCTGTAGCTACAAATACAAAAACTAATAATACAACCAATGCTGTAGCAACAAACACTAAGACCAACAATACAACCGTTAATAATACCGAGAACAATACAGAAAATAACACCGCCACAAATAACACAGCCGGAACAAAAGTAATTGCGCGCATTGAAGGATTAGAAGTATTAAATAAAAATGCTTACAGCGAAGCAAAACCAATTCCTGTGGATGCTAAAATGCCTGATGGTTTGATCTTCCGTGTACAAATTGGTGCTTTTAAAACAAAGATCCCGAATAATTCGTTTAGAGGATTAACTCCGGTTAATGCCGAAACTGCGGGTAATGGTTATACGCGTTACACCGCAGGTAACTTTGTAAAAATAGAGAATGCCAGCGCGGTTAAAAATGATCTTCAAAAGAATGGCTACCCGGATGCGTTTGTAGTTGTGTTCTTTAATGGTAAACGAATTACTTTAGCTGAAGCACTTGCCATATTAGAAAGAGAAGGCAAAACAATGGGCACAACCATTGCAAGTGCCGGTATAAAAGAAAATGTGAATCCTAATTTTGCAACAAAAACCGAAACTGAAATTCCGGTGGTTGTTACAAAAGAACTTGAGAAGACGAAAAATTTATTATACACAGTACAAATCGGTGTTTACTCACGTTTAATTAGCAAAGAGCGTTTAAAGAGTCTCTCTCCTATTTATAGTGAGCAACTACCAAACGGATTATATCGTTACACTGCTGGTATCTATAACAATGTTGATCGTTTAATAAATGATAAGCGTCGCGTAATTGATCTTGGTATAAAAGATGCGTTTGTAACTGCTTACATTGATGGCAAACGAATGCCGTACAATGATGCCAAGGCTAAAAAAGAGGCTGATTCAAGTATTGTGTTTGAAGCCGAGAATCCGATCATCTTCCCTGATATTAATTCAACAAATCCTGCTACTAATACACCGGTATCTTCTATTACACCAACATTTGCACCATTTACTAATAACGTAAAAGAAAAACCGGCAGCTACTCCAGAAAATGGCGTAAAAGAAAATGAAGATGGCGTAACCTTTAAAGTTCAAATTGGTGCATACAGCAAACCTGTACCTGATGATGTGGCTGCAAGATTCAATGGCGTAAAAACATGGCCAATTGAAAATAAAGTGATCAACGCGCTTTACATTTACAATATAGGCTCATTTACTGAAGCAAAATTTGCTAAACAGTTAAAGGAAGAAGCTGTTGCCTTAGGAATTACAGATGCCTTTATTGTGGTGTATAAAGACGGTCAGAAATTATTTGGTGCTGCTGCCTCTGAATATCTTAATCGCTAATTTCATGAAATTTGAGATCAAAGATTGTAGCGAAGATCAATTAGAGATCGTAAAAAAGCACATCTCGCAATTTGAACTCGACGATCGCAGTCTTCATCACTCACAATTTTTAGTTGCTTTACAACATAATACCATTATTGGTTTTGGAAGGATACGCGAGCATAACAACTGCTCTGAATTATGTTCGTTAGGCGTAATTGAACCCGAAAGAAATAAAGGAATTGGTTTAACTTTAACAAAAGCTTTGGCGCGTAAAGCAAAAAAGAGCGTATATCTTGTTTGTATCATCCCGGAATTTTTTAAAAAACTAGGGTTCCGGCTTTGTGATACCTATCCCGAAGAGCTCCTTAACAAACTTCATTATTGTACCCACGAGCTTGTTGTGCCCGAAACGTATGTAGTGATGAAAAAGGGTTAAGCTTTTAAAACAGCTTATGTTTATAAGTAACTTTTCATCCCCTTAAGCGTTATAGCTGTTAAAGTACTTTTGTAAGGTGGGCCATTTATTTAAACTATTTATTATTTTCTGTCTTTTGTTCTCGGTAAATTATTCCGAGGCACAGAATAAAGAAATGTTCAAACAAAAACGTGAACGCAAACGTGTTTGGCGTAAATGGAGAAGTAATAAAGATGCGTATAATCCTTACTTAAAGAAAAAAGGAAAAGATAAACCAAGCGCCCGCATCGCCACAGGGAACCGAAAAGAAGATCGTATTGCGCGACGAGAAAATAAAAGACAAATGCGTCGTAGCAAACGAACAATTAACAAACACTCTACCGTTCGATAGAGTTAGCGACTAAGCTATATTAACAATAGAACGTCCACTTGTTCTTTAATATATTCTTACTATATTTAGTAAAAATTAAACAATGAAAAAAGTTATTTTCGGAGCCTTCATTTTATTATTTTGTTTCATAAGTAAACTAAGCGCTCATAATCCTCTTGAAATAAAAGAAACCGGTTCGCTTTATATAAAAAACAAAAAAAGACATGGTGTTTCTGAAGATGGTGGAGATAGAACATCAAGACAAGTAATAAAATTAAATATATCCCAATTGATCTTTAAAAATCTTAACTTTCAATATGAGTTTGGATTTCATAAGAATATGTCGGGTGCTTTAGGTTTTAACTATTTGCCAAAAAGAACTCTCCTCAAATTTTTATTTGACCCTCAAGATGATTACGGCTATCAATTACCTGAGTTTAGTGCATGGGCTATAACACCAGAGTTTCGTTATTATCCGGGAAAGAAAGAAGAAAATCAAGCGCCACACGGCTTTTATATCGCCCCATACTTTAGATATGCCAAGTATACGTTACAAGGCGACTATATTGACACAACCTACAATCCATTAAATATGTTAATTGCTCCAAAAACAAAATACAACGTAAAGGCCACTTATGCAGGGTATACAGCAGGCATAATGATCGGCGCTCAATGGATCATTAACAAACATTTTTCTATTGATTGGTGGATAATAGGAGGTTGTGGTGGAAGTGCTAAGCTCACCATTAGCGCGGTTGCAGAAGACGGTAGTATGAATATGACCCCATTCGAACAAACCTATTTAGGTGATAATATTCTAAACAATTTGGATAAACTAGAGAGATTTTCAAAAGGGACTGTCGCAATAGAGAAAACACCAAACTCCGCCAAGTTAACAATAAACGGAGTTCCAATGATCAGTTATAGAGCCTTTGGATTTTGCTTTGGTTATGCTTTCTAAAGAAATGTGACCTCATTCATAAAAACAAAAAATGCTTTCCTAACAGAAAGCATTTTTTGTTTTACCCAAGTTTCAAAATTCTATTCAAATCGCAAACTCTCTATAGGATCTAACTGAGAAGCGCGTTTGGCCGGAATATAACCGCTTACCAAACCAACAATAACGCAAATGGCGTAACCAGACATCATCCAGAACCACGGAACAAAAAATCCGGTATCAAGAGCCATGCTTATAAGATTACCAATAATAATTCCTAATAATATTCCAATACTTCCACCTAATACACATATCACAATACTTTCAATCAAAAACTGATTTTTAATAGTTTGCTGAGTTGCGCCAAGCGCTTTTCTTATTCCAATTTCGCGCGTGCGCTCCGTTACTGTTACCAATAAAATATTCATTAAACCAATGGCAGCTCCTAATAACGTAATGATGCCAATGATAGTAGCTCCCATCGTTACTTTATTTAAATCATCAATAAGCATCGTAGCTAAACTATCTGATTTGGTGATCGCAAAATCATCGTCCTCTGTTGTTGAAACGTGTCGTATCTTTCTAAACAATCCCCTGCCCTCTTCCAAAACGATCTCCAGTTTGCTAATGTGAGTTACCATCACATTGATAGTGAAATCCATTTTCTCTCCTCCAAAATACTGACGCGCATTTGTAAGTGGTATAATGCAAATTTTATCTCCGCCAAATGCCGCACTGCTCCCTTTTGGTTTTAAAACACCAACTACTTTATATTTCAACGCCCCAATGGAAATTATTTTATCATACCCGCTTGATCTTGGAAATAGTAAAGCGTCAATGTCTTTTCCAATGATCACAATATTCTTTCCGCTGTTTGCTTCCACTGCTGTAAAATTTCTTCCTTGTGCTAATTCGTAGCCTGAGGTTTGCAAATAATTCTCATCGGTGCCAAACACCTGAATGTTTGGATTTGTTTTTTCTCCTTCCGATTTTAATCGAGAAGTTTGACTTGCCAATGTAGATATCGAAGTTAAGCAGGGCATATCAAATTGCGTTTTAAAACGCATCGCATCTTTGTACGTAATGGGTTCATAACGTTTTGCTTTTCTACCTCGTTTACCAACTCTTACGCCAAACTCGCCGTTCCGTATGGTAAATGTATTAGCGCCCATATCTGTAAAATTACTGTTGATGCCATTTTTGATCGCATCAATGGCCGTAAAAATTCCAACCAATGCCATAATTCCAATGGCAATGATCAACATGGTAATAATAGCCCGCAATTTGTTTGATTTGATAGAATCAACAGCTACTTTAATATTGTCGCGCAAGTTTAAACTCATATCAACATTCCGGCAATTGCGGCTGATAAATACGATGCAAGTGTTCCGCTTATTAATGCTCTTATTCCCAGTTTGGCAAGATCTGCTCTTCGCTCGGGAGCCAGGGCACCGATACCACCGATCTGCATTCCTACGCTGCTAAAATTAGCGAAGCCACAAATTGCAAAACTCGCGATCACCAATCCTTTTTCACTTAAAGGTTTTGCAAGTTTATGGGTTAAGGTATCAAAAGCCACAAATTCGTTGATGGTAAGTTTTTGTCCCATTAAAGTTGCAACTTGATCAACATCTTCTATAGGAACACCCATGGCCCATGCAAACGGATAAAATATTTTCGAAAAAATTGCGTCAAGCGTAAATTGCGGAGAGATCATTCCCAATAAATAATTCACCAAAGCTATCAATGCAATAAACCCGATCAACATCGCGATCACATTTATGGCGATCTTCATTCCATCAGAAGCGCCATGCGAAATAGCGTCTATTAAATTTGTATGCTCACGTTTTACTTCTAAAGTTACTTTGCCTTGCGTTTTTGGAACTTCTGTTTCGGGATAAATTATTTTTGAGATAACTATTGCCGCGGGTGCTGCCATTAAACTTGCAGCCAATAAATATTCAACCTTGGCACCCATGTTCACATACACAATTAAAATTCCTCCGGCTATGCACGCCATACTTCCGGCCATGGATGAAAGTAATTCACTTTTAGTCATAGTGCTTAAATACGGACGGATCATCACTTGCGCTTCAACTTGCCCAACAAATGCACTCGCCACATTACTTAAAGCTTCGGCACCACTAGCGCGCATCACAAAATTCATAACGCGTGCAATAATAGCAACCAAGCGCTGCATAATTCCAAAATGATAAAAGATAGCTACCAATACACAAACAAAAATAATAGTAGCAGTAACTGTAAATGCAAAAACAAATGTATGTGGAGTTCCATAAGGTCTAGAAAGTCCATCGTGAGTGTCTATCATCACACCTCCATACACAAACGATGCGCCTTGTGTTGCGAACTGTTCTATTTTACCCATTCCTCTTCCAAGAAATTCAAAAAAGCGAGTTACCAATGGTACTTTTAAAACAAGTACTGCTATTAATAACTGCAAACCCAAACCGCTTATCACTAAACGATAATTGATGCGCTTTTTATTATTAGATAGAAGGAATGCAATTCCTAAGATCAAAACAATGCCTATTATACCGGTAAATCTTTCCATGTCTTAAAAAAGATACAGCCAAATTAGCACTTTTTATCACAACCATCCTTACCCTTTATGGAAAAAAAGTTTGCTCACATCTGTATCTTAAACGGGTACTTATGATTTATAGTTAAAAAGGAGGAATATATGAGGATCATAGCAATTTTAAGTACAGCAATAGTAATGTTCGCGTTTTCAAAAATAAACACTAACATGAGTTTGCAGCAAGCCTTGAACAACGGTGCAGTTAAGGTTAAAATAAAGAGTTTAGGCCAATATCAAGGAGAATCAACGGTGATGGAGATCCAAAACTTAACTAATAATGATCTTACTATTTTTGTTGAGCCGGGAAGAAAATTAATTGCTGATAAAGAGGAGTTTCAAAATTTATTGGTAGTAAGAGAACAGCAGATCTTGGTTAAGGCCAATTCAAAAACGTGTAAGAATGTTGTTGGATTTTGTTGTGAGAGCAACGATGCAGGTCCTAAAAAAGACTTGGGATACAAGGTAAATACCATGGCCGATAGTAATATGGTAAAACTGGCAAAGTATATAAATACTAATTACACACAACTCAGCAGCACAAGTGTGCAACAAGCTATTTGGGCTGTGAGTAATAACCACGGAAGTGCTGCAATTTCTACCGCTAGTGAAAAAGAAATGAGCTTAAAGAATTTGGTATGCAACATTAAAAACGAACCAATTCCTTGGTATGTGATCAAACAACAAATTCACCAAACGCCAAATGGCATGATACATTTAGTGAACGATAGTT
The DNA here is from genome assembly GCA_964474925.1 of uncultured Akkermansia sp. Taxonomy (GTDB): domain Bacteria; phylum Bacteroidota; class Bacteroidia; order B-17B0; family Aurantibacillaceae; genus Aurantibacillus. The sequence goes on from CAYYUS010000019.1 coordinate 12,986, forward strand.
TGTATGGAAAAATGGCGTATACAAATGGCGAATGGTGTTATTCTAAGTTGAATATTTACGACACAAAGGACAATGCCGTTTTAATTAGTATAGGAAACTGGTTGCAACCGGGCTCCAACACAATTTACAATGTGGCCATCCCAATCAAAAATTTAGGCAAGGGTAAGTACAAATTAACCCTCGAAAACGACAAACAAGTTTTTACACAAAAGGAAATTCTGATCTAAGTTTGATGCAGATGAATACAACTAACTGATTTTCAAATATATATGAATTTAAAATCATGTATATTTTTTAATCAACATTTCTTTCGTAATCCAAAAAAAATTTTTTCTTTTGCAGGATAAATAAACTACTATGTATTGGACATTAGAATTGGCAAGTT
>CAYYUS010000020.1:0-13272 GCA_964474925.1 uncultured Akkermansia sp.
CTCTACAAAATACTTGAAGCTTCTTTTTTAATGTATTCAAGTGCCACATCGTTTGGTAACTTTTTTTCCAAACCTGCTGCAATGTTCAATATCATCATGGCTAATTCATTACTTGGTGCTTCGTGGTGCACTTTTGTTGCCGAAATATTGATGAGTTTAATTAACTCCTCTTTCGCGTTTTTTATCAATTCCCATGAGCCATAACTCACATAGATCTGCTGCGATAAATTATGTTCGTATTCCGATTTAATGGTTCTTATTAATTCCAGTTGCAATTGATGGGCATTCATTCCGTTCTTATTAACGCGAACAACCAAGGTGTTTGGATTTATTCTTTCCAAATAGATCACTAAACGTTCGAATGCTTGAATTTTTAACGGTAACACAGCATCGTTGTTTTTTTTACGAATTTCGTACTCACGTTTCTTCTGATCGTTCTCTAACATACTTCTTAAAATGATGTATGTTGCCACAAATACCATAGCGGCTGGTAAAACGATCTTTAATATTTCTAAGAATGCTTCCATTATTTTTTTGATTGTTTCGATTTCACAAGTTCTATACTTTCCTTATTCTTAAAGAAATAGTATACAGGTATTAATTTGTCGCCATCACCAACGGTTAATGGAGAAAAAGCAATAATTTCCTTTAAAAACTCGCCGGTAGATTTATTAATACTCCACGACTCATAGAATTCAAGGCCAACAATTTGTTCAATTCGAGAAGTAGAATCGCAAACAAATATAGTTGTTGTTTTCCCGGCATTCTCCTCCTGCAGAGAGTCACAAATAGTAAATAAGCCCTTTCTTTCGTTGAATTTGGAAGCAAGTTTAAATTTAGGATCAGTCATAACTGAGTTAGAGTCAAGAATTGTCGTTTTTAAACTTGCCAAATACAAAGAGTAATCTTTGTAGGTTAGGTAATTTACACTCGTGCCCATCACCTCATCTACATTCGCTCCTCGTGCGTTTAAACTATCAGCTTTAACAAAAGCTTTCCAGTCAGCATCTCTTATAAGCACTTTATAGCTAATTAGTTGTGTTAACTGTGTTAATTGCGTATGACCTTCAGTGGTCTTCTCAACAACCTTCTCATTTTCATTTTTACATCCGATTAATAAGATCAAACAGAATGCTAAAGTAGCTGCAATGCTTTTATTCATTATTTGTAAATTTTAGACCATTAATTTCGAGAATTTAATTCATTTTTAAAAATTAATTAAAGTATGGAATAACATTTTTTTTGCATCTTTATATAAAGCATTTTTATGGAAAAGAAGTCGGTTTTAAGCATTATTCTGTTGTTTTTAGGAGGGGTGGTGTTTACACTGCCTTTATTTTTTAATCCTTATAATACCATGAAATCAATTAGTTACGGTAAAAATGATTCTTACGAGAAACTTTGGCAAAGGGTGGATAGTTGCGAAAGTAAAGGACTCACCGAAAGCGCTTTAAAAATAGTGGAAGCTATTTATCAAAAAGCAAAAACGGACAATAACGCGCCTCAGTTTGTAAAAGCGGTGATCAATCGCATGAAGTACAAACAACACAAAGAAGAGTTTTCGCTCGAAAAGAACATCAACGAATTACAAGTAGAAGTGCAAACCGCAAAGTTTCCCGTAAAACCCGTTCTCCAAAGTTTATTGGCCGATGCGTATTGGCAATATTTTAATAATAACCGTTGGAAATTTTATAACCGCACACAAACCGTAGGGTTTAAAAATGAAGATGTTTCAACCTGGGATCTAAAAACAATTACGTATGCTGTAATTAGTAATTACAAAGAAAGTTTAAGTAATACCGATAGTTTAAAAGCAACACGTGTTGATGTTTTTGATGAAGTGATTTACAAGGGCACACAAGAATGTCGTGAGTGGCGACCAACATTGTACGATTTTTTGGCCCATCGTGCTTTGGTATTTATGGCAAACACAGAGCCTGACGTACAACGCCCGGCTGCTCGTTTTAATATTAATGATGCAGGTTTTTTAGCACCTGCAAGTGAGTTCACTAAACTAAAATTGGTAAACCCATCGGATAGTTTAGAAACAAAATATTATGCATTGCAAATAATTCAGGATCTCATCAATTTTCATCTGAACGATAAAAACCCCGATGCGTTAATAGATGCTGATCTGTACCGTTTAGATTATATTCACGGCCACACGCAACATCCTAAAAAAGATACTTTATATTTTAATACATTAAAACAATTACAGCAAACTTATAGCACTCATCCACGATCAACCGAAATTGATTTTAGACTTGCAACATGGTATAATAACAAAGCGACTGAATACAATCCATTAGAAAATGATAGTTACAAATGGTATAAAAAGCAAGCTAAAGAATTGTGCGAAGCTACTATTAAAAAAATGCCCGAGACTTATGGCACTAAGCAATGCCAAAATCTTATTTACCAAATTGAAGCAAAGTCGTTGAATCTTACTTTAGAAGAAGTGAACGAACCATCAAAGCCTTTCCGTGCTTTGGTAAGCTCAACAAATATCAACAAGCTATATTTTAAGATCGTAAAAACATCACATCAGGAATTAAGAAAAGTATATCGCAAAGAATGGGGCGAGAAATTATATAATGCACTCAACAGTTTGCCAAGCGTAAAAGTATTTGAGCAAGCAATTGAAGATGATAAGGACTATCAAAAGCATCAAGTAGAGATCAAAATGCCGGAATTACCATTTGGTCATTATGTGGTGATCACATCTTTAAATCCCGATTTTAAATATTCAAATAACTTAGTGTCGTATGCACAATGTGTTGTTTCAAATATTTCTACCATCGAACGCCGCCGCGAAGATGATGGGGCATATGATATTTACGCATTACACCGTCAAACCGGCGACGCATTAAAAAATATTTCCGTGCAAGTTTGGCACGAAACGTATGATTATACTTCACGTGATTATAAATATACCAAGGGAGATCTTTTAAAGACCAACGAAAAGGGTTTGTGTAGCATTAAACCGAAAGATAAATACAACGATAATAGTTTTTATTTAGAGTTGATCGATGGGCAAGACAGTTATTTTAATAATAATTCCTACTACACCTACAAACCGGGAGATAATAATTATACAACAACACATACCCATTTCTTTACCGATAGAGCAATTTATCGTCCGGGCCAAACAGTTTATTTTAAGGGCATCATTCTTGAAACAAAGAATGGAAAGAGCCCTATTATTAAACCAAACTATCCTGTTAGCGTAACATTTTATGATGCGAACTATCAAAAAGTATCTTCATTAGAATTAACGTCGAATGAATATGGTTCTATTAACGGAACATTTATTGCGCCGCAAGGTTTAATGACCGGGCAAATGCATATTACCGATGGACATGGCACGGCGTACATTAGAGTGGAAGAATATAAACGACCTAAATTCGAAACTGATTTTGATCCTGTAAAAGGTTCGTTTAAAATTAATGATGAAATCACCGTTACCGGAAAAGCAAAAGCTTATGCGGGAAATGTAATTGACGGCGCTAAAGTTTCGTACCGCGTTGTGCGAAAAGTAAATTATCCATATTGGTGGTGGTGGTATAGGCCTTATTATAATAGAGGTGGTGATGTAGAAATTTTAAATGGTGAAACATTAACGAATGACACAGGTTCGTACATTATTAAATTTAAAGCTTCACCGGATGAGTCGGTAAATAAAGAAAGTCAAGCAACTTACCAATATCAAATTTTAGCGGATGTTACAGATATAAATGGTGAAACACATTCAACTTCTTCTTACGTAACCGTTGGTTATCAATCATTGCAATTAAATATTTCTAACCAAGCTATTATTGATCAAAAGGCAATAAAGCCTATCAATATCATCACAACTAATTTAAATGGTGTAGCCGAAGCTGCTAAAGGAAACTTTACGGTGTATAAATTAAAGCAACCCGATAAAGCCTTTCGTGCGCGTTTATGGACAAGACCCGACAGACATACGCTTTCAAAAGAGGAGTATTATAAAACGTTTCCGAATGATCAATATGCCGATGAATTAAACAAATTCAAATGGGAAAAGGACAAACAATTCGAAAAAACATTTGATACTGGCTCAAAAACAGAGTATGATCTAAGTGCCGATCTTAAGAACTTGAAACCGGGCGTTTATATGATCGAGGCTAATTGTAAAGATAAATTTGGCGAAAGCATAAAAGCATTCCAGTATTTTACACTTTATGATAATGGCAGCACAACGATGCCCGAAGTTTTACCGGCTTGGTTCTATATGCCAAAGTTAAATGCGGAACCTGGCGAAAAAGTTAATTATGTTTTGGCTTCTGCTTATGATAAGGTAAATTATATTTATGAAGTTGAACGTCAGGGAAAACTAGCGCTTACTCAATTTCAATCGGCTTCATTAGGAGCTGTAACTATAGATGTGCAAGAAGAGGATAGAGGAAATATTTCTTTTCATACCTCATTTATTAAATACAACCGCTTTTATAATTTCAGTAATGTTGTTACTGTTCCTTTTACCAATAAAGAGTTGGACATTCAATTTGAAACTTTCCGCAATAAATTATTGCCTGGTCAACAAGAAGAATGGAAGATCGTTATAAAGGATAAAAAAGGCGATAAGCAGGCCGCTGAATTATTAACAAGCATGTACGACGCAAGTTTGGATGCTTTTGCGCCAAGCTATTGGTCGATGTACATTTATAATAGTTATTACACGCGTTACAATTGGTATTCGCGCGCAGCACAAATAAATAATTCTACGGAGTTAAACAATGTTAGCCGTAATTACGTGAGCATTCCGAGCAGATATTATGACCATTTAAATTACTTTGGCTTGAATTTTTACAGTTATAATTACCGTGGCGGAAGATCTAAACATTATGATGAAGATTATGATATGAAGGCGGATGCAATTTCGGAGAGCTCTGCTATGCCAATGGAAGAGAAGGAATCTTCGGGTGCAAAAGACAAGAGCGTATCGCGATCTAAAAATGGAGAGGCTTCTAAAAAAATGGCAGCAAATAAGCCGGGCCAAAGCGAAGGTGATGATGGAAATATTGCAGGAGATGTTCCAAATGCTACAGGATTAGTTGGTGGTGTAGGTGGAGAAGGAAAGAGTGATAAAGATCTGGGAAGTGTAAAAGCAAGAAGCAATTTTAATGAAACCGCTTTCTTTTTTCCGAATCTTACAACAAATGAGAATGGCGAAACTGTAATTAAGTTCACTATTCCTGAAAGTTTAACCAAGTGGAAACTGCAAGGATTAGCGCACACCAAGGATCTGAAGATTGGTCAGTATACTAAAGAAGTGATCACGCAAAAGGAATTAATGGTACAGCCAAATCAACCACGTTTCTTTAGAGAGAATGATAAGATCATATTTATTTCTAAGATCGCTAATTTATCGGATAAGGAATTAACAGGAAATGCAGAATTGAAATTATATGATGCATTAACTGATAAAGAAATATCATTTAGCATCATTGAAGCCTTAAGTGGTAAATTCCCAACAATTGGCTGGAGAGATTTCACGGTTAAAAAAGGACAAAGCACTGCCATTGAATGGACCTTGAATATTCCTGAAAGTGTTTCGGCAATAAAATATAAAATTGTTGCTAAGGCTGGTAATTTTTCGGATGGTGAGGAAATGGTTATCCCTGTTCTCACAAATAGAATGTTGGTAACAGAAAGTATGCCTTTGCCTATTCGCAGTAATCAAACAAAGGAATTTAATTTCACTAAATTCATTAATCAAAACGGCAATTCAACTACGCTTAAAAATCACGCGTATACGTTAGAGTTCACGGCAAATCCTGCCTGGTATGCAGTTCAAGCCTTGCCGTACATTATGGAATATCCTTACGAATGTGCCGAGCAAACATTTGCGCGTTATTATGCAAATAGTCTAGCAACGTATGTGGTAAATTCAAAACCAAAGATCAAAGCGGTATTTGAAGCGTGGAAAACACAAAGTCCGGATGCATTCTTATCAAACTTGCAAAAGAATCAGGAGTTGAAAGCTTTAATACTTGAAGAAACACCTTGGGTATTGCAAGCTAAAAACGAAAATGAGAACAAGAAACGCGTAGCATTATTATTCGACTTAAATACAATGAGCAACGAACAAGCGCGCGCGTTTAAAAAACTAAAGAAGGCACAAACATCCAACGGTGGTTTTTGGTGGTTTGAAGGAGGACCGGATGATTGGTATATTACGCAACATATTTGCAGTGGTTTCGGACATTTAGATAAGCTTGGTGTTATTAAAGCAAAGGAAAATTCGGAAGTGTGGAGTATGATGTATCAAGCAGTAAGATATTGCGATAACCGAATGCGGGAAGATTATGAATGGATGAAAAAGCATAACAAGGATTATTTAAAGGAGAATCATTTAAGTTATATGGCCATTCAGTATTTATATATGCGCAGTTTCTTTCCTGAGATAGAAATGGATAAACGCAATAAAGAGCATGTAGCATATTATAAAAAACAAGAGCAAACCTATTGGTTATCTAACTCGCGTTATATGCAAGGAATGATGGCATTAACTTTACACAGAGATAAAGACCCAAAAACGCCAAAAGACATTTTGAAGTCGTTAAAGGAAAATAGCTTGAACAGCGAAGAGATGGGAATGTACTGGAAAGAGAATTATGGTTACTACTGGTACGAAGCACCAATTGAAATGCAAGCATTGATGATAGAAGCATTTGATGAAGTGAACAATGATACCAAAGCGGTGGATGATCTGAAAACTTGGCTCGTAAAAAGTAAACAAACGCAACATTGGGGAACAACACGCGCAACTACAGAAGCAGTTTATGCCATGTTATTGAAAGGAACAGATTGGTTAAGTACCGAACCTAATGTTGAAATTCAAGTGGGCGATATTAAGTTAGATCCAAAAACAGATCCAAGTATTAAAGTGGAGCCTGGAACAGGTTACTTTAAAAAGACATGGACGGGCGCTGACATTAAACCTAACATGGGTAAAGTAAAAGTGATCAAAAAAGATGTTGGTGTAAGTTATGGCGCTGTGTACTGGCAATATTTTGAGCAATTAGATAAAATAACGCCACACGAAACGCCATTAAAATTGAAGAAACAATTATTCTTGCAAAAGAATACGGCTTCTGGTCCCGTAATAGAACCAATCACTGCTGCAACCAAATTAAAATTGGGCGATAAAATAAAAGTGCGAATTGAATTACGAGTTGACCGCGATATGGATTATGTTCACATGAAAGATATGCGCGCCAGTGGTTTTGAACCGGTAAATGTATTTAGTCAGTACAAATGGCAAGATGGATTAGGTTATTTCGAAAGCACAAAAGATGCAGCAACCAATTTCTTCTTCCCACATTTACATAAAGGAACATTTGTATTTGAATATGTATTATTTGTGAATCATTATGGTGATTTTAGTAATGGCGTAACAACAATTCAATGTATGTATGCGCCCGAGTTTACTAGTCATAGTGAAGGGGTGAGGGTACAGGTGAATAAGTGATAAGCGAATAGATTTTTAAAGTATAAAAAAAGAGGTAGATTTGTTCTTATGAGAATGAACTACCTCTTTTTATTTTTAGTATCCGCTCTTTCTGCTTTTACACAAGTTAAAAAAGATAGCATCATTAAAAACATTAAAGTTGAGCAAGAAAAACTCGTAAAGTTCTATCTCGATTCAACCACAACGCCCTTAGCAAGAGGTGAGCGAAAAGATTTTGAAGGGATCCATCATTTTCCTATCAATTTAAAATATAGAGTTACCGCTCAACTCGAAAAATTCGATCAGAAGGATACAGTTATTTTTCCAACCTCCAGCGGAAAAAAGAAACGCTATATTAAATATGCAAAAGCTAATTTCAAATTGGATGGAAAAAAGCATTCCTTGATACTATACAAAATGGCCGACATTAAAAAACCTGAGTACGCCAAATTGGTTTTCCTTCCTTTTACAGATCTTACAAGTAATAATGAAACTTATGGTGGTGGACGTTATATCGATCTGGAAATTACCGATTCAAATGCAATAACTATTGATTTTAATTTATGTTATCAGCCTTACTGCGCATATTCGCATAATGGTTGGAACTGCCCAATTCCTCCGCAAGAGAATTTTGTAAATGCTAAAATAAAAGCGGGGGTTAAGAATTAGTTCTCACTGTGAACTCTGTGTAAACCTCTGTGAGACCGAAGGTCTCTGTGGTTTCTGCCTCTGAAATTAGATCAACTCAACGATCTTTGTTAACCACTCTTCATCCGTTCTGTCAAACGAAGAATATTCATCGCTATCAATATCAAAAATAGCAATAATATTTTTATTCGAATCTCTAACAGGTATTACTATCTCCGACTTTGAAAGCGAACTGCAAGCAATGTGTCCCGGAAACTGATCCACATCATCTACAATAATAATATCATTTAATTCCCAAGACTTTCCGCACACACCTTTTCCTTTGGCAATACGGGTACAAGCAACTGTTCCTTGAAATGGACCAAGCACCAACTCGTTATCTTTCACTAAATAAAAACCTACCCAAAAAAAATCCATGCCGTATTTTATAGCCGAGCATATATTGGCCATATTGGCAATAAGATCTTTTTCTCCTTCTAGTAATGCTTTTACTTGAGGATAAAGTTGTTTGTATTTTTCGGCTTTAGTGGTGGCGTTAATGTGGATGTGTTCTGCCATTTTCTATTCTTCCTTGATCCATCCAACAAGGGTCAACACTTCATCAGCATCTACCTTTTCAAATTTCATTTGTTCGTAATTCCAAACTGCCATGCCTTGTTGGTAGCTTTCGGTACCTACGATCAGTTCTCTTACAAGCGCTACTGTATTTTCGGTGCTCTTGAAATTCTTTAACTGGAAAGGATATTTACCCAATTCTTTATTGTTGTTTGCCAATAAAACTCTTCGCCCTTGAGGTGCAGATTTTACTTCAGCGGCAAAACCATTTAAAGGATAAGTAAAACTCATATCTTCCACCTTATCATTTTTTGAATTCACCAAAACCATTTTATCACCGTAGTTCAAAGTGGTAACATATTTATCTTCTTTGGTAACAATGGGCGCTTGATTTCCCGGCTTAAAAGGGATCTTTCCGATCAATGTAGAATTTTTTGATTCAGAATTTACTTTGTAAAAACTGATCTCGGTATTTTCTTTATTGTAGTATGTGTAAATAAAGCTGGTATTATCTATCCACCACATTGGAGGATCAGGAATTTTTCCGTCTTTGGTTATTTGTCCATAACCTGCATCTTTTACTAATTCAACTTTTGGTTTGTTTTGTGGATACAAATTTAACTTGATAGGCATTGCTGTTTTATCGTATTCAACATCTTGCCCTAATTTTGCTTTGAACGTCAAGTTTTTTACTTCACCGTATGTTTTGGTTTTAAAATTATAAACCGAGTAGAATTTTCCTTTGGCAAAGTCGTTGGTATAAAAAATAGCACTGTCGCCGCTACATCTTATCAAATTTGCTCTTCCATCAAATAATACTTTTTTCTCTTTAAGATCAATGATGTTTCCAATGCCTGTGATCATGTAACGATCCTTATATGTAGTGCAAGATCCAAGATCAGTTCTAATATAATCTTTACCGCCTTGCTTTCCATTTACTGTCAATATTTCTTCACGCCCTGTAAAATGCCCGTTCAAAAAATGATATGAATATATCTTCTGTTTGAACTCCGCCTTTACAGGAGTTTCTACATGTACTACAATAAGCGCCTGTTTTCCGCCTTGCGAAAAAGAACTAACACTTAGTAATACAAAAAATATAAAACACAGTTTGCGCATGTTATATCGAATTAAAAAAATCAAAGAATAATCTTACGCCGGTTCCTGTTCCTCCTTTGGGGCGATAACCATCCTTGGCAGAAATAAAAGCAGGACCTGCAATATCTAAATGATAATACGGATAATCGGTATACTTCTCTAAAAATTTACCTGCCGTAATTGATCCCGCATACGAACTGCCTAAATTCTTTTGATCGGCAATATCACTTTTCATTTGGTCGGCATAATCATCCCAAAACGGAAATTCTGCTAAGCGCTCAAACACATTATTACCACTTGCTTTTAATTTATCGCTGTATTTTTTTGGCGCATTACCCATACTTACAATTCCACTTGTGCCAATAGCAGCCATAGCAGCTCCGGTTAGTGTGGCAATATCAATAGTTAATTCAGGCTTGTAACGTTTTGCAAAGTGTAAAGCATCTGCCAATATCATTCGTCCTTCTGCATCTGAGTTCAACATTTCAACGGTTGTGCCATCCATCATGGTAATAATATCTCCGGGAGCAAAAGCATTAAAGCCAGGGCGATTATCGGTTGCAGGAACTAAAGCGATCACGTGTACATTTAATTTTGCTTTTGCAATAGCGTACATAGCTGCACCAACTGCAGCTGCTCCGGCCATATCGCATTTCATGGCGTCCATACTATTTGGAGTTGGCTTTAAACTCAATCCACCTGTATCGTACACAACTCCTTTTCCAACTAATACAAAAGGTTTTTTATTTTTTGGTTTGTGCTTGTATTCCATTATGGTAAATGTTGGTTCATCCACACTTCCGGCATTTACCGAAAGCAAACCACCCATTTTTAATTCAGTTATTTTTTTCTTGTTATACACGTCTACTTTAAATCCAGCTTCCTTTCCCATATGCTTAAATGCATTGGCGAGGTCGGTTGCGTTCAACAGATTTACAGGTTCATTAACCAAATCGCGTGCCTTTGTTGTTGCACTCACCACAATATTAAGTTTGTTTAACACTTTAGCGTCGAATCCGCTTCCGGTTAAATTAATATGTTGCAAGGTATTTTTTTGATCCTTTGCTGTAGTTTTATGTTTAATGAATTGGTAGTTTGCCAAAGCCGCACCTTCTGCCGCAGCATATGAATACGAAACCTGTTTTGTGGCATTGTAAATATTAAGATCTTTACCCTTAATTCCATTTACCATGTCGGCCACACTTCCGCCATGTTTGCGGCAAGTTTCCTTTACTAAATGAGCCTCTTTCTTTGGATCAACCAGTAAAACGGAGATAATTCGTCCGCAAGAGTTAAAACTTTGCTGTTTTTTGGTCGCATCCTTAAAATAACCATCTAAGTAGCCAACTTCTTCCTTAGAAAAACCGTAATCTGTATGGTTCTTCCAGGTAGTGGAAATGACTAAAATATGAGATTCGGGACTTGCTTTTTTTTGGGCTTGAATAGTGGCCATAATGAGGGCTGGGTTTGAATCTCACGAATTTACGAATTAGATTAAAAATTCCTAATTTTTTATATAGCTCAAATACACGAATAAAGTGGTAAAAAAGTGGTAAATTTGTATCCCTCATTATCTAAATGTATGACCGTTGATTCCCTTTTACAGCGCGCTTTGAGACTCGATTTTTTAACAATTGAGGAGGGTGTGTTTTTGTACGAAAATGCCTCTACTGCTGAGCTTGTTTTTGTAGGGAACGAATTGCGCAATATCCACAAAAAAGGAAGCAAAAAAGTTACCTGGCAAATTGATAGAAATGCCAATACAACCAACGTGTGTATTGCTAATTGTAAGTTCTGTAATTTTTATAGAATACCGGGCCACGCCGAGAGTTATATCACGAGTATAGATACCTATAAAAAGAAGATAGAAGAGACCTTTAAATGGGGAGGCGATCAATTGCTTTTACAAGGTGGACATCACCCCGAATTAGGTCTTAGTTTTTACGTGAATTTATTCAAAGAATTAAAGGTTTTATTTCCTGCGTTAAAACTGCATGCACTGGGGCCTCCGGAGATAGCGCATATTGCAAAATTGGATAAGATCAGTCATACCGAAGTATTAAGTGCACTAAAGGAAGCAGGTCTGGACAGCTTACCCGGCGCGGGAGCTGAGATATTGAACGATCGCGTTCGCCGATTAATTAGCAAAGGAAAATGTACCGGTCGCGAATGGTTGGAAGTGATGAAAGCCGCGCACCAATTGAATATTACCACAAGTGCTACCATGATGTTTGGGCATATTGAGACCATTTACGAGCGCTTTGAGCATTTGGTGTGGCTTAGAGAAGTTCAGGCTTTGAAACCATCACATGCAAAAGGCTTTTTGGCCTTCATTCCGTGGCCCTTTATGGATGACGGCACATTGTTAAATAGAGTAAAGGGTATTAAAAATAATGTAACCGCCGACGAATATATTCGTATGATTGCCTTGTGCCGCATCATGTTACCTAATATTGAGAACATCCAGGCGAGTTGGTTAACGGTAGGAAAAGAAACAGCAAAACTGTGTCTACACGCCGGGGCCAACGATTTTGGAAGTATCATGTTAGAAGAAAATGTGGTAAGTGCAGCGGGGGCGCCGCACCGTTTTACGTACAAACAAATTCAGGAATCCATAAAGGATGCCGGATTTGAGCCTCAATTAAGGAACCAACAATATGAAGAAAGGCAATTGCCTGAGCATATTGAAGAACAAACTATAAACTACTAAAATGCCAAAAGAAACCGCCATACGCTGCTCGCTTTGTAACCGCGATAAGAAAGATGTAAAAATTTTGATCGCCGGAATTAACGGACACATTTGTGATAATTGTGTTTCGCAAGCTTATCATTTAATTGCTGACGAGAATTTAACCGATAACTCAAGCAAACAACAGATTCAAAGTTCGTTGAATTTATTGAAGCCTGTTGCTATCAAAGCAAGTTTGGATGAATATGTAATTGGACAAGACGACGCGAAAAAAGTGTTGGCAGTTGCCGTTTATAATCATTTCAAGAGAATCTCTCATGCGATGAAGACCAAAGAGGAAATTGAAATTGATAAATCGAATTTAATTTTGGTTGGAGAAACCGGAACAGGAAAAACATTATTGGCGCGTACCATTGCTAAAATGTTGAATGTGCCTTTTTGTATTGCCGATGCTACTGTTTTAACGGAGGCAGGTTATGTGGGTGAGGACGTAGAAAGTATTTTAACGCGTTTATTACAAGCGGCCGATTACAATGTAGAAGCTGCCGAAAAAGGAATTGTATTTATTGATGAGATAGATAAAATTGCACGCAAGAGTGATAACCCAAGCATTACACGTGATGTGAGCGGTGAAGGTGTGCAACAAGCCATGCTAAAATTATTAGAAGGAACGGTTGTAAATGTTCCGCCGCAAGGTGGACGTAAACATCCGGATGCAAAAATGATAGCGGTGAACACTAAAAATATTTTATTTATTTGCGGTGGAGCGTTTGATGGCATTGATAAAAAAATTGCTCAGCGTTTAAAT
>CAYYUS010000021.1:0-8694 GCA_964474925.1 uncultured Akkermansia sp.
CCAATTTAAGCATAGAAAATGTTTTTGGGGTAGGTTTTATTTTCAATGTCCCAATAAAATAAAAACAATAAATAAAATAAACATGAAAACAACTCAGCTCATCCTTTTCACCTCAGCAGCATTAATTATTGTTGCCTGTAGTTCTCGCAAAAAAACCACTAACACAACCGCCACAAGCACAACAACAAACACTCCAACTACAACGCCTACTTCAACGGTGTCTTCTGGTCCGATAATGGTTTTAAAACCTAATGATGGAATTAATATTCCCGGAGATCAGGAGTTGGCTGCCATACAAATACAACACAAAGACGCTTCGTTGGCACAGCTAAAAGAGGGTTACGATCTTTATGCGAATACATTATGTGTTGTATGCCACGAGGCTAAAAATATATATAAACGTCCTACCGAACGATGGAAAGATATTATTGATGATATGGCGCAAAGAGCCAAAATAACCGAATCGCAAAAAGACGCCGTATATAAATACGTGCTTGCTATAAAAGCAACTCAACCAAAATGAGAAAAATAAATTTGCTTATAGGTTTTGTTGGGCTCTTGCTGATCTCAGCATTTACCATTGTTAAGCCGGTTTCGTGGAAGGTAAAACCAAACTACTCTGTAAAGGTTGTTGGCGCTTTTGACGACAAAATGTATTTCAAAACTTTAACGGCCATGATCATATTTGACGAAGAGGCTCCCGAAAAATCTAAGATAATGGCCACGATCGATGCTAAAAGTTTAAATTCACCAAGTGCGGAAATGACCGAACACGCAAAACAAGCACTTGAAATTATAAAGTTTCCAGAGATCAATTTTGTATCTACTTCAATAATAAAAACAAAGTTGGGTTACGAAGCCACCGGCGATCTAACACTAAAAGGTATTACAAAACAAGTTAAATTCCCCTTTGTGTTTGATAGCAAAAAAGATCTGTCAGAAAAATTTCCTTTTGTTGCTAAAGAAACATTTAACGGCAAGATGATGATCACGTCAAAAGATTTTAATATAACACGAAACGGAACCCCGGCTCAAATATTCATTGACATAACAATACCCGTTAGAAAATAAGCTTGATGTCTGTTTTAAAAATTCATATTATCCTCTTACTTCTTATTTCATTAATAGGATGTAATAACACCGAATCATCAGATGTTTCCCCTTACAAAAGCTATACAGAAATCGTTATTGAGGGTAATAAAGTAGACACGGCATTTATGTTTGTTAATTACACCGACCAGGGCGCAACGGTTAATACATATACAAACGGGATAATAGACAACTGCCCTGAACTTGTTATTTGGGCAAACGTTTCGGGTTCCGTAAATACAAATATACCCGGTACTTATATTCTAAAATATACGGCTGATGATTCTTTAGGCGCTCCTTTGGCTCCGGCAAGCAGAACGGTTCACGTTGTAGAGAATAGTTCAAATTTTTTAAGCGGTATGTATAATGTCGCCTGTACTTGCACAACGATTGCTGGTGCTAATAAGCCAGTTGTTACCACCGAAAACTATACCGCGGTTGTAAATCCTTCAAATGGCAGGGGTCATTTTCAATTGTTGCCGCTCTTTATTGGTGCCGAACAAGTAATTCCGCAAGCCTCATTAAGCGGTACCCTCATAAACGTTGGGTACTTCGGCGCTAATTATCATTATCCAAATAGTACTGCGTCGGGAACTTTGGCTCCCTCAAAAAATACGTTTACTATTGAAACATCTTTTCAGCGCTATTCACCTCCGGCAAATTATATATGTAAAAATGTTTTCAGCAAACTTTTAACTATAAAGGTAAATCCGGAGTCAGATAAAAAATAGTTTTTATTCCGGCTTAAATTTCTTTTGCCATTCCTGTTTTGCCCAATCAATTTCTTCGCCGGTTGTTTGCGTTAATTTTCCTGTTGCGTCTATCCATCCTTCCCAATACAAATATTTTGGATCACCGTTCTCTTTCTTCTCTTTGGCCATGTGTCCGCGCATGTATATCTTTCCATCGGTTGTAGGCTTTACATAAGAAACAATTGGATTATTAAGCGCGGCCGGTTTTCCGATTAATTTATCAAACACTAATTTTCCTGTTTTATCATAACACACCAAGCGCTCGTTTCCGCCCCTATATACTTTTTGGTTATACTCCAACATAAAACAAAATAAATTCCCTTTTGAGTCTTCAGCAGCTACCTGAGTTTCCATTTCTTCATATCTATCTTTGATTGTGCGCTTCCACGTTTCTTTTCCTTTCTTATCGAATTTGTAAAGTACATTATCCCCAAAGGCCGCTCCGCCTCCGTCTTTAGTAAGTATCCACGGTCCTCCATAGCCTTCTTTTCCTGCAAAATCACTAAAATAAGTTGAGTAGCCAAGCCTTAATGGTTTTACTATTTTTTTTAAAGAATCCATAGTGAGTTGGCCATATGCTATTGAGCCAAACAATAAAAGGAGAGCCGTTGCTTTTTTCATGGTATCTGTGTTTACTCAAATTTAAACAATTATTATTTGTTTAAAAAACACCAGCTGACTCCTGCCTCTTTTAATTCAAAATATTTTGTAAATTTAGTTTACTATCACAATGAGAATTCTATTTCTATACGCCTTTTTATTTTTAGCCGCTTCTTTGCTTGCGCAAACCGAAACTAAAGACACGCTTACTAAAACCACTCACGTTAGAATTAAAAACGGCCTGATCTCTTTTAAACAAAACTTACCGCCTGAAGATGCCCAGGTTTATATTACAGTAAAGTTGCAAAACGAATCCGATGGCTATTATCAAATAAAATATAGGGTTGGTAAGAACAGTATTTATGAAATAGAAAAAAAGAAAGTCGACAGTCCTGCGGCCTCCACATTAAAAGTTATTGGCGGTCTACTCTCGATCGTTGTTGTTGTTTTCACAATCATCAAGCGCTAAGCGTGTTTTTAATTAGTTTGATCTCTTTCTGCTTACTTAACTTTAGCGTCTTCCAAATTTCTGAGGCCTTTATAACTAATTAGTTTTACTTTGATCGAACCAACTACAATTGGCGTCTCAATGTATAACGGAATTTTATTCTTATCGTCGGTAACCCAAACCGTCATTCCTTCGCCGCCTTTAAAAATAGATCCTTCCACTAATAGCGGACTAAACTTTATACAATTAAAATAACCAAGGCTTCCTGCATTATACTTTTCTTTTCCAAGATAACGAATGTAGATCGGATAAACCTTTCCGTCTATTAACAACGACATATTTATAGTATCATTCTTTTTGCAATTTGAATAATCAATATTTCTTGCGTAGTAAATAGCAGTAGTTACGTCTATTGTACACGCCGTTGTTTTTACTGTATCGAGTTTAGCTGGATTTTTTCCACGTGTTATATTTGTATACGCTTTTTTAGTTTGAAAATTGAAAACGTAATTATGCTTTTCTTTTTTACTTCCTTCCCAAATATTAGCGTTAACTATAAGCGGTCTAAGAGTAGCAGAATCAACATAGGCCTCAAACACATCTTTAACTTTATAGAACCAATCGTAATTTGGATAAGTGCTTCCGCTTCCATTAAAGACATACAGCGTCCTGTCTTTTACTTTAGCAGAGCCAACTCTAAACGCTGCCTTGCCCGACTCTACCCATATCATTCCCCAATTATAGATAACCTTGTAGTTTAACTCCTCCCCTGGCAAATAAGCTGTGTTCTCGGCAACGCAATTACTTTGCGAAAAATTTTTTGCTACAAAAACGAGACAATATATCGCGATCAAATGGTATTTAGAAAATATTCGCCGCATTGTGTGTTTAGATTCTCAACAAGGTACCTGTTTTTTGCGATAATCGAAAATATGAATTGAAGCTCAGCTGATTAGCTTTTATTTTGGAAATAAATTTGCGAAACCAAATGGTTGCATATATATTTGCAACCAATTAGTTGCTAATTATGAGAAGAGATGTTTTTCAGGCCATAGCCGATCCAACCCGCAGGGCCATATTAAGTTTAATAGCTTTACATGCCATGACGCCAAATGCCATTGCAGAACATTTCGATAGCAGCAGACAGGCTGTTTCAAAACATATTAAAATTCTTGTGGAGTGCAAATTAGTTGAACAAGATTCGGATGGGCGCGAAATATACTATCACCTCAACCCTAAAAAAATGAAAGAAATAGATAAATGGCTAGAACAGTTCAGAAAATTGTGGGAAAGCCGATTTGATAAATTAGATACTGTATTAAAACAAATCAAAAACAAAAAACATGGAAACTAAGGAGAGAATGCAGATCAAAAAAGATCTTGCTAATAAACAAATTATCATTACGCGTTTGTTTGATGCCACACCAAATATAGTTTGGACTGCGTGGACCGAACCGGAATATTTAGACCAATGGTGGGCGCCGGAACCTTGGACCGCCGAAACGGGATCAATGGACTTTCGTGAAGGCGGAAAATGGTCTTACGCCATGGTTAGTCCTGAAGGGCAAAAACATTGGGCGCTTGTTAACTACACCAAGATCTCCGTTGGAAAATTCTTTGAGGGTAAAGATAGTTTTTGCGACGATAAAGGAAATGTGAACACGGCTTTACCAAGTACAAATTGGAGAGTTGAATTTAGTGCAACAGAAGCGGGTACAAAAGTTGTTGTAACCATGACCTTTGCAAAAGAAACTGATCTTAAAACCATTATTGAAATGGGCTTTGAGCAAGGATTTACAGCAACGCTTAGCGCACTCGACAGATATTTTAAAGAAGGTTTCAAATTGCGTAAAGAAAACAAAAACAATAAAGCATCGCGCGTTGTTACGTATTTAAATTTTCCCGGAAATACAGAAGAGGCATTTAATTTCTATAAAACCGTTTTCGGAACCGAGTTTATCGGAAAGGGTCTTCAGCGCTTTGGCGATATTCCTGCAGAACCCGGAAATCCAACTGTTCCAGACAACGTAAAGAAAATGATACTGCACGTAGAGCTTCCGATCTTAGGCGGACATGTTATCATGGCAACTGATGCTCCGAAAGAAATGGGCTTTAGCCTTAAGATCGGTGACAATATGCATATTTGTTTGGAACCAAGCACTCGCGCTGAAACCAAAAAATTATTTGATTCGCTTTCAAAAGGCGGAACTATAATTATGCCCCTGGAAGATATGTTCTTTGGCTCTTATTTTGGTGAGTTAAGAGATAAGTTCGGAGTAAGTTGGATGTTCAATTGTTTTGAGAAAAAATAATTTGCTATTTCTTTGAGGATATTATCTTTAGAGAATGTCTAAAAAATATTCTCGAAAAGATTTTTTAAGAACCGGTTCGCTTGCGGCAGCCGGTTTATTGCTTGGCGCATGTGGTGACGACCCTGTTGAGAAAAAAGAAGAGATCATAAAAGAAACTCCTTATGACACGCTCGCCACTTCTGATCCCGTTGCCGAAAACTTTGATGTTGACATCATGGAAAAAGAAGGCAACAAGCGTTACGAAGGATTTCGCGCTGGCTTCAACAAACGTTTTGATAAATATCCTTTGGCTATTGCGCTTCCTACCACAACCGCTGAAGTTGCTGAAGCCGTTCGTTATGCGAGACATCACAACTATCCAATTGCCATACGCAGTGGCGGACACAGCATGGAAGGATTTTCATCAAATGACGATGGCCTTATGATCAACCTTTCGGAAATGAATTCGGTTGAATTTTTAGATGATAATAAAATAAAAGTTGGCCCAGGCTGTACTCTTTCAAATTTGTACGATCACGTTTTACCAAAGGGAAGAATAATTCCTGCGGGATCGTGCGGAAGTGTTGGCGTTGGGGGATTAACAACTGGCGGAGGTTATGGATTATTCTCGCGCGAATTCGGGTTGACCTGCGATCATTTAGTAGAAGCAACCATGGTAGATGGTAACGGAAAAATAATTTCTTCCAAAGACGATGCGGAATTATTATGGGCATTACGCGGAGGCGGTTCCGGAAATTTTGGAATTGTTACCGAAATGGTATTTCGCTCTCATGAAGCGCCGCCTAATATGATCTCTCATCATTTCAAGGCGCGCAAATTAGATCCCGATCGCGCAACGGCTATTTTGGAAAAGTGGATGTTTCACACACGAAGCCTTCCTCACACTTGTTTTTCGGCATATGTTCTCAATGGAGGAACGCTTAATATTTTACTAACCAATTTTGCCGGAGAAGATAACGAAGGTGTAGAGTCGTTTATTGAGGGGCTGAAAGGCGCAACATACGAATACAAAAAAGTCGAGCGCGTATAAATATCAAAAAAAAAAAAGAATTATTACGGATCTAAAGTTCCTTTAAATTTTAGAAATTCCTCTGCGGGTTTCTATAAGGATTTTGATCATATATCAGGATGTATTAGTACGGTTTTAAAAAGCATCATCGATAATAAAGGAATGATCTTCCAGGTAAATACCCTTGGCGGAAAAGTAAAGGATCAACTATTTGCGAACGATTCGTGTTTTCCTCACCGCGAATATGATTTTATTTCTGAGATCCAGGCGTATTGGACCGAGGCCTATAAAGAAATGGGGCTGCAAATAGTTACGCACGATTGTTTGGAATTGCTCAAAGCAAACAACATCAATGCCCAATACTTTAACTATTGCAGTGCAGAATTCACCGATTGGCAAAACGCATATTATGGTAAAAATTACGAACAGCTAAGAGAAATTAAACGCAGATATGATAAAGATAATTTTATCCGACACCCCCAAAGTATTGAACTATAATTTTTATGCTTTTTTATGGGTTACATACGCGTTCTTACCGTATCTTTAATGTAACAAAAACTTCAAAAAATGTTTTCAAAAATTGAGCTGCCCGCCGCCACAATACGATTTCTAACTCTTGCGTGCTATTTTTTACCATTTGTGTTTTATTTTTCAACGTGCGTTGATGGGGTTACAAAAAGTGCATTTAATAAAGCGGATGCCATCAAGCATGAAAAAGAAAAAGTTTTGGTTGAAAAACAGAATATTTTTCAAACCGCAGCTAACGAGGTTATAGATCACCTCACGTTTAAAGATACAGCAACCGCATTTACCTCCGAAACCATGCTCATACTTGAGAACCTTGGCGACAATTGGTATCTCTATCCAACGTTTACTTCTATATCTGCCATTGGCGCAGCTTTCATTCTCGAAAATCCATTCGCACAGATCGTTATTTCGTTGAGCGCTTTGTTTTCGCTTGTTACATTTTTGTTGTGGCGGTTTTTAGATCGAAAAAAGATTGGGGTCTATGTGGTCGGTGCAAATTTGTTTTTAGTTCTAACCTTCTTTGTAACCTGTTTAATTATTAACGCCACTTTGCTTTATGGCGCATATGCACTTTTGTTTCTATTGTTGATACAATTATTCGGCGAAGTTCAAAAGCGAAAGAAAATAAATTCTAACTTCGAGGTCATCAATCCTAATTGAGTTTAAAATTAAAAATAATTCTTTCTGTTGCCGGACTCCTTTTGCTGGCGCCATTTGTATTTGATATTCTCACTGTAGAAAAACTTTCGTGGAAACAAGTGCAAAGTTATGGAGGAATAAGAATTGAAAGGCCTTTAGAAGGAGAAGACGGTTATCATTTACCGCTCATTTGCGATGTATCGGGCCTTGATTCTGCAAGCGTAAGATCAACGGCTTATAGCTCCTCTAATATTTGCAAGCGCACTAAAGCAAAAATTGATGGGCACATGATCTATTTAACAATAAGTGCTAGCGGCAAATTTTTCAAAGACGATTCGCCAAAATGTAAAGCCGTTAAGCTTGGTAAATTAGAACATGGTCACTATTTGGTGTATTACGCAAGCGGGGAGTTGATCGGAGAGTTTTATATTTGATGTTTCCTTCTTTGTCGTATCTTCGTTACATTAATTCCAACCTATGAAAAAAATAATTTTTCTATTATTGATGTTTACCGTTACGGCGGCATCGGCGCAGTTTGTTGCAACCCTCGAATTAAAAGAGGATATCCCGGGTATTTGTAACAAAAAGGAAGTATACGCACTTTTTCCTTCTTTAAAGGGACAAAAAGAAGCTGTTTGCGTTATGAGTAAGGACGATCTTTTAAAAAAACTGAACGCCGAAGTTAAGTTCATCATTGACAATCCAAAACACAAAGACGAGGGAATGGTAAACATCATTCTTAATTGCGCCGGAGAGGTTGTAAAATGTGAGATAGATAATAAGACCAAAGCCCCCGAGCTGGACAAACAAGTTGTTGCTGTGTTTAAAACTTTAACGTTCAGCGCTCCCGGAAAATTAAATGGGATGAATGTTGATTCGTCGTTGCTATATAGTTTTAAGGTTAAAAAGGGAAAAATAACCTGGGGCTAGCATTATAAATTTAAAATGGCAACAAGATCAAGTCAGGCAGAGTTAACTCAAATTTCAGATCCCGAAAGTGTAGATAAATACATGAGCAAATTAAAACATCCTTTAAAAGATGTTGCCGAAGAATTACGCGAAATTATTTTAAGCGCCGATAAAACAGTTGGCGAAGAAATTGCCTGGAACGCCCCAAGTTTTTTCTACACAGGCAAAATGAAACCATTTCAGCCCAAAGAATACAAGCGCTTTATTGTTGGTTTTAACTTTTTTAAGAACGATTGCGTTCGTTTGATCTTTTTAAAAGGTGCTTTGGTAAAATCAAAATTATCACTTTTATAGAAATCAAAATGATAGCAATGCCAACATGACCTTTGAGCAATTCTTTAACATCTT
>CAYYUS010000021.1:8704-13257 GCA_964474925.1 uncultured Akkermansia sp.
CTTTATTTACTGATATGAAAGAAGTTAAAGCAAATAAAAAAGAAATTCAAAAGATAGTTAAGGCCCTGGTTGGTCATATCAAAAAGAGCTGACCTTATTACATTTCCTGTATTTCCAACCAGCGCATATTCTTTTTATCAAGAGAATCTGAAATTGGTTTTAATTTAGCGGTGATCTCTAAAACCTTTCCGTAATCAGTGGCCGAGTCAATTATTTGTTGTTCGAGTTCTGCTTTTTGTTTTTCTAGTTCGGGGATTTCCTTTTCAATTTCCGCCAACTCGTGCTGAAGTTTAAAGGATAATTTTTTTACCGGCGCTTCGGCTTTTGGTTTATTTTCTTCTACAACAACCTTTATCTCACTTACCCTCTTCTTCTCTTCAGCCTCTGCTTTTGCTAAAGCTACTTCTTGTCGAGTCTCGTTTTTTCTGCCGTCTTCTCTTTCGCCCTTCCACGTTCTATACTCTGTGTAATTGCCCGGAAAATCTTTTATTTCGCCATTACCTTCTAGTACAAATGTATGATCAACCAAGCGATCAATAAAATAACGATCGTGAGATACAATTAAAACACAACCCTTGAATTCATCTAAAAAATCCTCCAACGTTTGAAGTGTTACAATATCAAGATCGTTTGTTGGTTCATCCAGAATTAAAAAATTTGGGTTCTTCATTAACACCGTGAGCAAATACAACCGTCTTTTTTCTCCTCCGCTTAACGTATGCGCATAACTATACTGCACAGCCGGCGAAAAATTAAAACGCGTTAATAAATGCGATGCCGATAAACTTTGTCCATTTGCTAAAGGAATATATTCGGCAATATCTTTAATAATCTCTATTATTCGCTTATCATTGTTAATGATCATTCCTCCTTGAGAATAGTAACCGAAAACAATAGTGTCTCCCAACGAAACTTTTCCTGTATCAACGGCCTCTTTTCCTTGAATGATATTCAACAAGGTTGTTTTTCCAACTCCGTTCTTTCCAACAACACCAATTTTTTCACCCGGAATAAATGTATATGTAAATGGTTCTGTAATAATTTCCTTGCCCGGGTAATTTTTGGTGATGCGATGCATCTCCACAATTTTTGATCCCATGCGTTCCATTTTCACGGTAAGCTCCAGTCGCTTCTCAACGCGTTTTTGTTTGGCTTTTTGTTCTATCTCATAAAAAGCATCAACGCGCGATTTTGATTTTACTGTACGAGCTTTCGGCTGTTTTCGAACCCACACCAATTCGCGTTTATATAAATTCTGCGCTTTATCTAAGGCTGCGTCTTGCATTTGCTCGCGCTCTTTTTTTCTTTCTAAGTAGTAATCAAAATTCCCTTTGTATTCGTAAAGCTTATGTTGATCAATTTCAATGATGCGATCGCAAACCTCATCTAAAAAATAACGGTCGTGTGTTACCAATAATATACTTAACGATTCCTGTTGCAAATAATTCTCCAACCACTCGATCATATCAATATCCAAATGATTGGTTGGCTCGTCCATAATGATCAATGTTGGTTTATTGATCAGCGTTAAGGCTAGAGCAACTCTTTTCTTTTGTCCGCCCGATAATGTTTTAACAATACGACTTGTGTCGTGAAGCTCTAAGCGTGATAAAATTTCTTTAATGTCTTTTTCGTAATCCCAAGCGCCTAATAAATTCATTTCGTTAAGCGACTCTTCCAATTTATCTGCCACATCATTGCTGGTTGATGTTTCGCTCGCTTTTATAACGGCATCGTAATTACGAATACACTTTACAAATTTATTATCCGCGTTGTCTATTAATTGTTGAATGGTGGCCTCTTCATCAAAAGTAAAATTCTGATCCAAAAAACCAATACTCATGTCCTTGCGAAAAACAACTTCTCCTTCATCAGGAATTTCAATCCCTTTTAAAATTTTAAATAGTGTAGTTTTTCCAGAGCCATTGCGTGCAACAAGCGCCACTTTTTCGCCATAGTTAATTCCAAAGCTTATTTTAGTGAACAGCTCTTTTGTGCCGTAAGCTTTAGAAAGATTATTTACTGATAAGAGATTCATTTTCGCGCTGCAAAGATGGTGATCTTTTTGGATATTCTGCATATTTAGAGGCAGAAACCGCAGAGATGCCTCTGGCGTTGCACGGAGGTTTGCACAGAGTTTCGCGGAGACAGTTTGGAAAGTTGGAATGCTTAAAATAAGAGCGCGGAGAAAAGCTTCGCTTTTTTTACCGTAATGCATTGCGTGCTGCCGCGCCAGCGATTGAAGCGAAAAGCCCTGCACGGGACTTTGCGTTGGGTTTGTTGGACGAGGAGGCGACCAACGGAAGCCACCGCAGGCCTACAAACCCCGCAAAGTCCTTGCAGGCTTGTAGCGAAAAGCGCGCCCGGGCGCCCAAAAAAGAATGGGTTCAAAAATAAAAAAGGCCGTACTCATAGCACGACCTTTCGAATAAGGAATCTAATTAAAGAACTACATGTTCTGTATTACCATAGCGCTAGCTCCGCCGCCGCCGTTACAAATTCCGGCTGCTCCGTATTTCGCGTTGTTTTGCTTTAATACATTAATTAACGTAACTATTACGCGAGCGCCGCTACATCCTAGTGGATGCCCTAATGATACCGCTCCGCCATTTACGTTCACTTTACTTGCGTCTAATTTCATTAATTGAATATTTGCTAAGCCAACTACTGCAAACGCTTCGTTGAGTTCAAAATAATTGATGTCGCTCATTTTTAATTTTGCTTTCTCAACTGCTTTTGGAACTGCTAAGCTTGGTGATGTAGTGAACCACTCTGGCGCTTGTTCTGCATCAGCAAAACCAACAATTTTAGCTAATGGTTTTAGTCCTAAGCTTTCTGCTTTTTCTTTGCTCATTAATACTAAAGCCGCAGCGCCATCATTCATGGTGCTTGCATTAGCGGCGGTTACAGTTCCGTCTTTTTGAAACACCGGTTTTAATCCAGGAATTTTTTCGAAGCTTACATTTTTATATTCTTCATCCTCGCTTACAACAACTTCTCCCTTTTTTGTTTTTACAGTTACGGGAACAATTTCTTCTTTAAATTTTCCTGCGCCCCACGCTGCTGCTGATCTTTTATATGATTCAATGGCGAACGCATCTTGTTGTTCGCGTGTAAATTTCATATCCTTTGCGCAAAGCTCTGCGCAATTTCCCATTGGTACATTTCCGTAAACATCAGTTAATCCGTCTTTTGCTAAGCCATCTATTAATTGTTGATTTCCGTATTTTGCTCCCCAGCGTGTGCTGTCAGAATAAAACGGAACGCCGCTCATGCTTTCCATTCCGCCCGCAACAACAATATCGTTATCACCAAGCATAATGCTTTGTGCCGCTAATGCAATTGATTTCATTCCGCTGGCGCAAACTTTGTTTACCGTTGTGCAATTTACCGAATCCGGCAAGCCTGCAAATTTTGCGGCTTGTCGTGCCGGTGCTTGTCCAAGATTTGCCTGCATCACCGATCCCATAAACACTTCGGTAACCAGTTTTCCATCTAGTTTAATTCTTTCTAAGGCGCCTTTAATTGCATAAGCGCCCAATTGTGTTGCAGAAATGCCCGCAAACACTCCGCCAAATGATCCTAGTGGAGTTCTAACTGCAGAAACTATATATACTTCTTTCATAATTTTGTTTAATAAACGCGTCTAATTTACGTATTATTTCTTCCTAACAAAGGGCCTTTTCGATGGTGTTGGCACAAATTAACACCAAACAATTAACAAAGCTGACGGATTTTTTACTTCAGGGCGATTTTAGCCACGGAGGCACCAAGGCACGGAGTTTTTTGCTTGTATAAATATTGCAATAACCAACAGTGTTTCAAAAAATTTCTCCGCGCCTTGGTGCCTCCGTGGCTATATACTTCGTATTTTTACCGTAATGACAGGAACTGTTACAAAATCTACGGGAAGTAATTATTTGGTGCGCATGGGCGGCGGAGAAATTATTAGTTGTAAGTTAAAGGGGAAGATCCGTTTGGACGATAGAAAAACAACCAATCCTGTTACTGTTGGCGATCGTGTGGATATTGAAATGGAAAATGATACCGAGGGGATGATCACCAATATTCATCAGCGTAAAAATTACATTATTCGAAAGTCAATTAATTTAAGTAAGCAGGCTCACATTATTGCAAGCAACTTAGATCAGGCCATTTTAATTGCAACTTTGGTTGAACCACGAACAAGTTTAGGTTTTATTGATCGCTTTTTAATTACTGCAGAGGCCTACTCCATTCCTGCAATTATCGTTTTTAATAAATCCGACAATCTCAACAAAGAGTTGCTTGAATTACAAAACGAAATCATTTCGATCTATGAAAAAGTTGGGTATCCGTGCTATACCATTAGTAGTTTAGATCGAAAAGATGTAGAAAAATTAAAGCCTGTTTTACAAGGTAAAACTTCATTAATTAGTGGGCATTCCGGTGTTGGAAAATCCACTTTAGTCAACGCTTTACAACCAGGACTGGATATTAAGACATCCATAATTTCTGCAGCCCACTCTAAAGGAAAACACACAACAACGTTTGCGGAATTATATCATTTAGAT
>CAYYUS010000022.1:0-13121 GCA_964474925.1 uncultured Akkermansia sp.
TCTTGCTTCTTCTCTATTGTTTCAACCGGCGTAGAAGAATTATCCGGCATTTTATTGCTATTATCTCTTTTCTCAATGGGTTTGTTCACTACAATGGCATCTTCTTTTACGGCCACCGGTTTATTTGGCCTTCCAAAATAAAAGCACGCGGTTTTGTCATCGCTTTTTAAAGTTTCTAGATTTCCTTTGATGCGCAACTCAACGGCATCCATTTGCGCGCTGCTAAATAATTTTATCTCTTTCGAAAAACGTCCCGCGCTTTCGGGGATAAATGAAATAACCAACAAAGCGGTATCATTAACCTCAATTGTTTTCTTGCTCGTAAAAACTTTTATGCCTTTTTCGCCGTCGGCTTTTAGTAGATATAGTTTTTTTGCACCCGTATTTTTTACAATAATATCGGCCCTAATTTCGTAGGCTTCTTTTACGTTTCCGAGCTCTACTGTTTTAGTAGAAAAGTCGATCTGCGAAAAGCTAAAAATCGGACTAAAAAAAGGGCTAAAAAGTGAGCGTTTTTCATGTACTATTTAAAGCAAATAACGGGCTAAAAGCCAATAAAATAGGCTATTCCGTCAATTTTTAATAAAATTAACTATTTCAGAAGAAAAATGCTATATTTGAAGCTGGTATAATACCGCTCTCTATATGAATATTCACGAATATCAAGGCAAAAGTATCCTCAAAAGTTATGGGGTTGCAATTCAAGAAGGTGTAGTGGCCGAAACAGTTGAACAAGCTGTAGCCGCTGCCAAAGAAATGAAAGCCAAATACAACAGCGATTGGGTTATTGTTAAGGCGCAAATTCATGCCGGTGGGCGTGGTAAAGGTGGTGGGGTAAAACTTGCCAAAAATCTTGACGAAGTAAAAGAAAAAGCAGGCGCTATTTTAGGCATGCAATTGATCACACCTCAAACCAGTGCAACCGGTAAAAAGGTGAATAAAGTATTGGTAGCTCAGGATGTTTATTATCCGGGTGCTTCTCCAACAAAAGAATTTTACATGAGCGTGTTATTAGATCGCGCAAAAGGTCGTAACACTATTATATATAGTACTGAAGGCGGTATGGACATTGAGCATGTCGCCGAAACAACTCCTGAAAAAATTTGGAAAGAAGAAATTGATCCACGCGTTGGAATACAAGGTTTTCAAGCTCGTAAAATTGCTTTCAATTTGGGTTTAAGTGGAAACGCATTTAAGGAGATGGTAAAATTTGTACAGTCGTTATACAAAGCATACGAAGGAATTGACGCATCATTATTTGAAATTAATCCTGTTTTAAAAACAAGCGATGATAAGATCATTGCAGTAGATAGCAAAGTATCGTTTGATGATAACGGTTTGTTCCGTCATCCTGATTACGAAGCAATGCGTGATGTTACTGAGGAAAATCCTATTGATGTGGAAGCGCGTGAAGCTGATCTTAACTATGTACAATTAGATGGAAACGTTGGTTGTATGGTTAATGGTGCAGGTTTGGCAATGGCTACAATGGACATTATCAAATTAAGCGGTGGAGAGCCTGCAAACTTTTTGGACGTTGGTGGAACTGCAAATGCAGAACGTGTTGAAAAAGCGTTTAAGATCATTTTAAAAGACAAAAAAGTAAAAGCCATTTTGGTAAATATCTTTGGAGGAATTGTGCGTTGCGATCGCGTTGCACAAGGTGTTGTTGATGCATACAAGAACATTGGAAATATTCCGGTGCCTATTATTGTACGTTTACAGGGAACAAATGCCGAAGCAGCTAAAAAATTAATTGATGATAGCGGATTAAAGGTTTATTCGGCAATTGAATTCCACGAAGCAGCCTCATTAGTGAACAAATTAATTAAAGAATCATAAAAAAACAGCCAAAACAAAGCCTTTTTGTAACTTTATAAGTGGGCAAGAGGTATAAATTAATCAAATCTAGAAAAACCTAAAAAAACCATATGAAAAATCTACATTATCTTATCGGCTTAACACTTGCAGGGAGTATGACCTTTACAAGCTGTGGTGGTGGGGACGAGAAAGTTGATGGTCCTGAAGATGGAATGGACACAACTGCTAAAGTAGAGACCGTGAACACACCGGTTTCTGAAACCTTCTTCCAGGTGCCTTCACCGGGTGAAATGTTAACCTTCATTAAAATGGTTGGCGATCCTAAGAAAAAGGACATCTCATTTTTGAATCCTCCGGATAATCAAAAAAATTATAACGATTCTAAATCAAAAGCTCTGAACTTCGGTATCTATAGTTGCGATCTTAGTTATTGCTCTATTTTTGAAATTGGTTCAGAAGCACTTAAATATTTTAAATCAGTAAAGATCATGGGTGATCAAATTGGTGTATCTACAGCAATTAAACCTGAGATCCTTAAACGTTTGGAATCTAATTTAGGTAAGCCCGATTCATTAGCTGTAATTACTGATGATGTTTATTTCTCATCGTTTGAAGCTTTAGAAGATAGCAAACAAGGTCCAACGTTAGCACTTGTAGTTGCAGGTGGTTGGTTAGAGAGCTTGTATATTGCAACTCAATTAGCAAAATGGGAACCAAACAGTCCGGTTATTGAGCGTTTGGCCGATCAAAAATATACTTTAGAGAATTTGATCGAGTTCCTTAAAAAACACGAAACAGATGCAAACGTTGCAGCAGTTAAAACTGATTTTGAAGGTTTATTAGCTGAGTACAACAAACTAACTGAACAAGCTACTGCTGCTGATGCCAAAAAAGGTAAAGATTCAAAAGCAACACTTATAGGTGGTGGTACACAATTAGTAATGACAAAAGAAATTTACACTTCAATTGTAGCTAAAGTTGTGTCATTAAGAAATTCATATACATTAACTAAATAATACTATAAAAATGAGAACGATATTATTAACCTTATTAGTTGCTTGCTTTAGTTACTCAGGGTACTCGCAAAGCGGCGTTTGTGGTAATTTCCATAAAAAGTATTGCATTTTGGAAAAGACCGGTGAAAAATGGAGCTATAACGCGCAAAGTAAAAGTGGTTTATTTGCTCAAGGAATGACAAATAAATTACGTTGCGTAATTTACAAAGGTATGGATTACCGTATCTCTGTATGTTGCGAAACTGTATTAGGCGATAAAGTGAATTACAAAATATTTGATGGTCGCACGCAAGAGTTATTATTTGATAACTCAGCAGCTGAGGACACTCAAATATTCGAATTCCAAAGTGTAAGTACTCGTCAGTTAGTTATTGAGGTAGCAGTACCACAAGGCGCTACAGAAAAAGATAAGCACAAAGCTACAGATGCAGCTTGTGTTGGTTTATTGATCGAGAACAAGGTTACCGACAAACAAGGTTTTTCTAAATACTAGAAGATAGTTTAATTATTTTAAAAGCCCTGTCACGACAAGTCGTGACGGGGTTTTTTGTTTTCTGCCTCTAAAAAGAGCGTTGAGGACTAAACCTTTCTGTTAAAACTAAGTCTAATGTAAGGCAGGTTTTTTTATTTTAGTAAATTTAATATATGAGAAGGTTAAAATATTTTATAGGTATTGCTTTATTGTTTGGCTTCAATACTATTGTTCAAGCGCAGCTTTTGCCAACAATTGGAATAAATACTCAGCCGGCAAATACTGCCACGCTGTGTTATCCCCCATATTATACCGGCAGTTTTTATACCTCAGGATATCAAGTAGGAAATACGGTTAATGATTTTAAACTTTATAATTTACTTGGAGATTCGCTTATACTATCAGATGAATTACAAAATGGTAAACCAATTCTTTTGATCGCAGGAAGTTTAACTTGTCCGGTTTTTAGAGGTAAGATCCCAACAATAAACCAAGTGATGGCAACTTATGGCTCTTCCATTAGTGTATTTGTGATCTATACCATTGAAGCTCACCCAACCAATATTTCGGTTTATTCGGGCAATGTAAATGTTACCAATCAAAATATAAATGATAATATTTTATTTCCTAACCCACTCACTTATGCAGATAGAAAAAACCTCGTAGATACAATGAGTGATTATGTGAGTTTAAACGCACCGGTTTTTATTGATGGACCCTGCAACGAATGGTGGAATAATTTTGGACCAGCACCAAACAATTCATATTTAATAGATGTGAATGGAGTTGTTGTAAGCAAGCATGGTTGGTTCCATAAACAACCAACAGATAATATTTTTTGTGATCTTGATAATTATTTAAGTGTTACAAGTGGATCGTGTATTGTAACTACTGCACCGGGACATTTTTCGGTGAATGTGATCAATAATTATTCATCCGGTATACCCGGATCAACCTTATACGACCATGCTTTGATCGTAAATACACAGTCTGTTCCTGTAACAGTAACGGCGCAAAAAGTTTTCGAAGCATTGCCAAGTGGATGGTCGGCCTCGTTTTGTGCTGATGTTTGTTATACTGCAAATGATTATAATATTTCATTTGTTGTGCCGGCGAATGATACATTGAACTTTAGCATGGATTTTTCTACTTCCATGGTAAGCGATTCAGGAAAGGTGGGTGTGCAGTTCAGTAATTTGAATAACTCGAGCAATAGTTTTAATTATTGGTTCAAAGCAAGTACTTATCCAAATACCGGAATAAAGGAAGTTCACGCAACTCCGGAAATTAATTTTTATCCAAATCCGTTTAATGGGAGTCTTAGAATAAATACCAATGAAACTGATTTTGACATAGAAATTACTAATGTGGTAGGCCGTAAAATGATACATTTAACCGATGTTCACGAAATTGAGACCCACACATGGCCAACCGGAGTTTACATGATCCATTACCGATCAGATAAGTATGATATCACGCGAAAGGCGATCTTAAGCCGGTAGTTTTCCTCTTAGAGGCAGAAACCACGAAGAGCACTAAGGTAGAGGCAACCACGAAGTCCACGATGCTTTTCTTTGTGTTCTTCGTGAAAAAACTTCGTGTTCATCGTGGTTTCTGCCTCTAAAATGGGTCTATTGAACAAGCTTTTCCTTATATTTATACCTCCAAAAACAACACCATGCCGGTAAACAAACAGTATAAAAAGATCACTACACACACACTTCTGGAAATGAAGCAAAAAGGCGAGAAGATCGCTATGCTTACAGCCTACGATTATACCATGGCAAAGATCATTGATCATGCCGGTATTGATGTGATATTAGTTGGCGATAGCGCCAGTAATGTAATGGCAGGGCACGAAACTACGTTGCCAATTACGTTGGATCAAATGATCTATCATGCAAGCAGTGTTATTCGCGCTATTAGTCGTGCGCTGGTTGTTGTGGATCTTCCCTTTGGTGCTTACCAAGCAAACAGTAAAGAAGCTTTGAACTCTGCTATACGAATAATGAAAGAAAGTGGAGCACATGCGGTGAAGTTGGAAGGCGGAAAAGAAATTAAAGAAAGTATTGAACGGATCTTAACCGCGGGTATTCCGGTAATGGGACATTTAGGATTAACTCCACAAAGCATTTATAAATTTGGAACCTACGCAGTGCGTGCACAAGAAAAAGATGAGGCCGCGCAATTATTAGAGAATGCACGTTTGTTAGAAGAGTATGGTTGTTTTGCATTAGTACTCGAAAAAATTCCGGCAGCGCTTGCTGCTAAAGTTGCAAAAACAGTAAAAATTCCTGTAATAGGAATTGGCGCAGGTGGTGGAGTAGACGGACAGGTTTTGGTAACACACGACATGTTAGGAATGACGCAGGAATTCTCTCCACGTTTTTTACGGAGATATGTAAATTTGTTCGATAGCATGGGCAAGGCGTTCAAATCATACATTAAGGATGTAAAGAGTAAGGATTTTCCGAATAAGAAAGAGCAGTACTAGTTTACAGCGAGAACCTCATTCAATTTTTGTTCTGTATCATCATCAATACATTTACCAAACTGTAAAGTTTCGAGTTGTTGTACATTCCACTCTTGCTCAAAATGACTTGTTACAAAAAGCATAGGCGTTTTATTCTCTATGCCGTGATAAATGGTGCCATTTCCTCCATGACAGATCAAAAAACTGCAATGTGGCAAAATGGTTTCAAGCGCAATAAAATCTCTTGAGATAACATGTTTTCCGCTTATGCGTTTTTTTGTATCTCCTGCTGTGAGAATAGTGTAACCTGAATATTTTTGTGATGACAGAAATTGCAATTTATCCCAATTCCCTGAGCTGCCCATGCAAACACAAATTGTTTTTTTACCATTATCAAGCAGGGAAATAAGTTCTGATTCCTCTTTGTGAGTTTTATACATCAAGGGACCAATAATTTTGTAATGCTCAGGTAAATTAGTTTGGGGAAATAGATACTCGTGATCACAAATAAGATTTTGATCGCCTTCCATTTCATTTATGTAATTACTTACATGTTTAAGTTTGTACTGTCGTCGTAATTTCTTGAAAGGTTTGTGAACTATTCTAAACGAGATGGTCTCCGCAAATTTTATGATGCGATCAGAAACATTAGGCGGTAATTTAACCAAATGTTTATGTCCGGGATGCGTTTTAGATAAGGCACGAACATTTTTGTAGTACTTACTCATGTATCCGTTCATTAATGATGTATATGGCACACCTGTAAATTCAGCGGCCATTTTTAAAGTAGGAGAAGTATCGCCAATGACAAGATCGGGTTTTAAGTTTTGGATCGCTTCTACCTGTGATCGAAAAATACGATGTATATCTTTATGGTTAAGCCAAGAGAAATCAAACTTTTGGGCGCATTGCATTACTTTTTCAGGGTCAAAATCCTCAACGTAAAATGTTTCATAACCTTCTTTTTTTATAAATTCTCCATAAGAAATCGAACTAGAGAAAAGTATCTCGCTATTAGGATAGTGTTTGGCTAATACCATACATCGCAGGTAGTGCGACATAAGGTCAAAAGGAAAAAAAAGGATCCTTTGCTTACGAACTTTTTTGTAAGTTTCGCTCATATAGCCAAGTGTTTAATAATAACAACAGCAGTCCGTAAAATATATCCTCAAAGGGAATAGTAAGAATTCGCACATTCATATTTTCTGAATTATTATACCAAACAATAGGCTCATCTATCCATGAGCCGGTTAAAATTCCATTAACAACAAAAAATGGTACAAGAATAATAAGATAGCTAAAGTAAAAGTGAGGTAACCATTTTGCTTTTGCAAAAAGGGATAAGTAAATGATAAGGCAACTTAAGGAAAGGAATGTAACCGCGGTATAAAGCTTGGAAATAAAAATTAAGCCTGTAATTGATAGTCCAATAACAAGAAAAACGGATACATATAATTGGTTTATTTTAATGTTCTTAAAAAATAGCTTGAAGCAGTGATAAGTAAATACGCTTGCATACGGAACGCAAATAAAGAAGAGTATTTCCTCAATGGGAAGACCCATTAGTTTGATGCCACAAATATAGTTCTCGTTAAAGCCCCACACCCCAATTTTTGTGTAAATCATATCCCAAGCAATAAAGAGTAGCGTTACAATTAGGTTTGCAGGCCAGTATGCTTTCCAGGTTTTATGGAAATTTAGTTTCGGATGAAAACTAAAGATAAAGGGAACCAAAATGGTTCCAAGATCAATAAGCAAATAGGTGAGCTTATTGGACATTTTTTTTAACCTCCTTAAAATATTTTGATGGAGCCCAAAGCATTCCAAAACACTCACCGTCCTCAGGCCCTAAGTGTTTATGATGCATTTTATGCGCCTTGCGAATAGCTCTAAAATAAACGGAATTAGCATTGCGCAATACTTTTAAACGCTGATGAATAAATAGATCGTGAATAAAAAAGTAAGCGGCACCATATAAGGTTATTCCAATGCCTATCCAAAATGGAAGAGTGAAATTCTCAAATCCAATGATAAAACAAACTATGGCAGGCAAAGCAAATATCACAAAGAAATAATCGTTCTTCTCAAACGTTTTTTTGTCATGTGGTTCATGATGATCGCGGTGTAAATGCCATAACAAACCATGCATAATGTATTTGTGCGCAAGCCATGCAACTGCTTCCATGCCCATAAATGCAGCTATCACTGCAATGATATTTGTAAGCCAGATCATGTAATAAAGTTATAAATAAACATTAGTTAAAGTAAATTTCTTTCTTGAGGAGTACAATATTTAGGATCATTCATGTATTTTTTTATTCTCTCCTTAAGATCACCATCTTTTAGGAGTGAATAGCCATATAGAACTATTGCTTTGTCTTCTTTAGTTTTGCCGCTATAAGCTAAAAAACTTGGAGCATTGGTTTGAACGCAAAACCTAAGCCAGCGTAATTCAATGTTAGTAGGATCTTTTTCTATGGCACCATCCAATAGATCTCTTCCTTTAAAGAAAAAGCTCAGCTTATTATATGGATTCCACGAATAATTGGCCCTTATCATATAAGCCATGCCTTGATAGCCCGAAAGCATGCTTGAGTTAAGATTTGGAGATGATCTGAGGTAGTCATAGAAAGTTTTTGAATCATCTTTATCAGCTGAAGCCCTGTATAACAAGTTTCTCACCTATACAAGTTCAGTTTCGTCAGCCATAATGCATAATGGTAAGCATAAGGCAATGATTATTTTCAGTATGTATCTCATAACATTCTTAGGCTGTGTTTAAAATATGACCTTGCAAGTAAACCAACTTTTTGGTAATTGGAAATACGTGTTCGTTCTAACATTATTCTATAGGATGGAATACCTTTGATCTTTGTAAAAAGTGAGTAGTAGTAAACATATGCCACGTAGACGCCAAATCTAGCGGTAACAGGCAATTGTTTAATTCCTTCTAAAGCTTCTCTAAAATCAGATTCAATATCTTTTTCGATCTCGGCTTTTTCTTTAGGTGTTAACGATGCAATATCAACATTGGGAAAATAAATTCGCCCCAATGTTTTATAGTCGTCTTTGATATCTCGTAAGAAATTTATTTTTTGAAAAGCGGAGCCAAGCTTCATGGCCGAAGGTTTTAATTTTTGATAAAGCGCTTCGTCGCCATTTGTAAAAACACGAAGACACATTAATCCCACCACTTCAGCAGAACCTAAAATGTATGTTTTGTAGGAATCTTCCGAATGAAAGTTTTGAGTAAGATCCATTTCCATGCTGTCCATAAAGCAGTCTATCAATTCTCTTTCAATATTATATTTCTTTACTACATTTTGAAAGCTATTAAGAATAGGATTTAAGCTTATTCCTCGTTCAATGGCTTTGTAGGTCTCTTCCCTAAATTCCTTAAGTAATAGCTCTTTATTGTAGTCGTGAAAAGAATCCACTATCTCGTCGGCAAATCTAACAAAGCCATAAATATTGTAAATGGGTTCATGAATACTTTTGTTCAGGCAATGAATACCTAAAGAAAAACTGGTGCTATAAGTTCGCGTGGTATGTTTGCTCGCAGCAAATGATACTTCATCAAACAAGTGCTTCATGGGTGATCTTATTTAAGTAGTTAATGGTTTGTTGTGCAGAGATCTTTCCGGAAATAAGTGCCGGTGGTACTCCCGGACCTGGAACCGTTAGTTGTCCTGCATAAAATAGGTTCTTTAAATGCTTATTGCGAATAGAAGGTTTAAATACCGCGGTTTGAGATAAGGTATTCGCTAAACCATAGGCATTACCTTTAAATGCGTTGTAATCCGATACAAAATCATTAACGCAGTAACTTTTTTTGTAAACCACATGATCGTTTATACTGTCATCACATTCCTTTTCTAAGCGTTGCATTACTTTTGCGTAATAACTTTCTCTGAGTTCGTTAGTATCATTTAAACCGGGAGCAATTGGAATAAGGATAAACAAATTCTCCATACCTATAGGAGCAACACTATCATCTGTTTTTGAAGGACAGCAAACATAAAACAAAGGGTCGCTTGGCCATTGTGGTTCGTCGTAGATCTCAAATGAATGTTTTTCAAAATCACTATCGAAGAAAAGATTGTGGTGAATAAGTTTTTTTATTTTTTTAGAAACACCAACGTAAAATATAAGGCAGGAAGGAGCAAGCGTTTTTTTATCCCAATAATTGCTCTTGTAATTTCTGTACTCGGGGTCGAGTAGTTTTTGCTCAATATGATGGTAATCTCCTGTGGCTAGTAAAGCATCGCACGCAAAATTGCCTTGGCTTGTATTAACACTACTCACCAATTTATGTGCGGCATTGATCTTATTTACCTCGCAGTTGGTCACAATATCCACGCCCATTTCCATAGCAAGCTGCTGCATACCTTCCGTTATTTTTCGCATTCCACCCATTGGATAAAATGTTCCTAGTTCCAAAGCGGCGTAATTCATTAAACTGTAAAGCGCAGGTATATTTTTTGGCCTTGCTCCCAAAAAAAGCACCGGAAACTCCATAATGGCAACCAATCGTTCGTCGGTAAAAAAACTTCTTACATAAGTTTTTATGGATCTGAACATATGGGAGCGAATGGCCCCATTAATAACTTCATAATTGGCAAACTCTAGCCATGAAAGAGCTGGTTTGTAAGCCAATTTTTGCATGCCCACTTGGTATTTGAATTTTCCTTCTTTTAAAAATGTATTGAGCTTGTCACTGCTTCCCTTTTCAATACTTTCAAAAAGTTCAAGAAGTTCTTCTTTAGTATCCGGTATTTGTATCACTTCTCCCTTTCCAAAGAATATTTGAAAACCCGGATCAAGTTTTTTTAGATCATAATAGTCGGAAGTTGTTTTGCCAAAATTATTGAAGAAGGTTTCAAACGTATCAGGCATCCAATACCAGCTAGGGCCCATGTCAAACATAAAGCCATTCTCTTCAAAGGCACGAGCTCTTCCGCCTATATGAGCATTTTTTTCTAACACAGTAACGGTATTTCCTTGCTTGGCTAAATATGCCGCAGCCGCTAATCCCGAGAATCCACTACCTATGATGTTAATTTTAGACATTTATTTTGTTTAACTTATATGCAAAAATATTAAACAAAACTGAAACTACCAAATGGAGCTATCTACTAAAATGTTAATAATAGTTGAAATGGGGGGAGTGAAGGGTATTGAAATTAGCTACTTACAGGTTTTTCACTAGCTCTGAAGGGGAGCTAAGAAGGCTGATGTTTTTTATCTTTTTAACAAGTTGATCTAAAGGATAGCTTCCTGCAACCATCAATTTTATGCCCGGATGTTTTTTTGAAATGAACATTAGATCAGAAACGATCTGCTCGGGTTTGTGGCGGGCAATATACAGGGTAAGAAGGTGTGTGGGTTTTACATTTTTAATTACATCCATCAAATTATTGGCAGGAACATTTTGCCCAAGGTAAATGGTTTTGTAACCATGCGTTCGGATGATATAATCTGAGAATAGCAGCCCTGTTTCGTGCCACTCTTCATTTGGAAGAAACAGAACAAAACTCTTCGAACGTTTGGTTGGCGCCGGTAATCCGTCAATGGCAGTAATTAATTTTCGGCGAATGATAGCGCTTGCAAAATGTTCTTGTACGGGCATGGCTTCTTCCATCGACCACATTAATCCTGTTTTATGTAAAAAAGGATAGAACACCTTCAGCATAGCTTGATACATGCCAAAACGAATAACGGCGGAAGAAAATGTTTTTTCAAATGCAGTCTCATCAAACGCAAGCATCGCGGCGGTAAGCTCATTTATAAAACCTGTGCAAATAGCATCTTCGCTCACAACATGTTGTAATTCCTGGATCCTTGAATTGATCTCTTTATCTGAGAGCTCAGAGATCTTGGAGATCTTTATTCCTTGTGCTAATAGAGTAGACACCTTCAAAAGTTTTCGTGCCTGATCATCATCGTAATATCTTATATTAGTTGAGGTACGATGGGGCTCTATTAAATTATAGCGTTTCTCCCAAATACGAATGGTATGCGCTTTAATTCCGGTTAACCTTTCAAGGTCGGCTATTTGGTATGAGTTCAATGAGTAATGTTTTTCAATATTAAATAATAATGATCTTCTAATGGCAATAAGTTATCATCAGTTTTTGTATTCTTAGTTAAGAACATAGATAGTATAATTAAGAATGCTTGCAAAGCTTACCCAAATTAAATACGGAATTTGAAGCAGCGCTGCTGTTTTATGGAGCTTGTAAAAGCTAATGATCATGGCAAGTATGGTTAGCCACATCAACAGTATCTCCATAAATGCCCATCCTGTTTGGTGTAAATTAAAAAATATATAACTCCAACATAAATTAAGTACAAACTGAATTACAAATAGCGTAATAGAAATAGTTCGTATGCGGTTAGATCCTTTTCCAATAATAATGGAAAGTGATATACCCATTAATATGTATAGAGCACTCCATACCGGTCCAAAAATAAAATTGGGAGGATTAAAGCTTGGTTTTTGCAACTGACTATACCAATTTGCAATTTCAGATGTAGTAGACATACCTGATAGAAAACCTAACAAAATAATTGGGACGCTGCAAGCTATTCCACGTACTAGAGCGTGAGTGTTTGTGGAGCGTATATTGGTTGTGTTTGCCATGAATTTATATTAGTTTGGAAATAACTCTTCCAATTTCTTTTTTCTATACTCAAATATGCGTTCGAGTTTTTTGGCGATGAATAATTTGTTGAGCAATCGTCCAATGGCCCCCATTGGAATTTTGTAATGAATTTCATCTACCATTTCAATTCCGCGTGGAGTTTCTTTTATGCTATGTTGATGATGCCAAAAGGAGTAAGGACCAAAGCGTTGTTCATCAACAAAATACTCCCCGGTTTTTACATGCGTTATTTCGGTTACCCAATCCATCTTTAAACCAAGCAGAGGGCTTACTTGATATTCAATGATCTGCCCCGGATGCATTTTTTTATCGTTTAAATTACTTAACGTTTTAAAATTCATTTCGGGTGGCGTTATAGTTGCCAAATTAGCGGGATCACTAATAAAATTCCAAAGTTCAGTGATATTGCTTTTTATCAATTGCTTTTTATGGAGACTATGAAGCATGGTATTGGTGCAAATTATATGTTTAACTAATTATGTGTAAAGTTAAACAAATAATTTGACTTAAAAGGGATATTTCGGTTTGAATTTGGCAGCTAGAGCCGAGCTTCCTGTGGTTATGGATCTTGCATCATGCTCCACTTCCTTAAAAATCTACGATACATCGCAGTATTGCATTCAGAAAAAGCGGAAAAAATGTATATTTGAATAGAAATGGAAAGAATTAGGCTC
>CAYYUS010000023.1:0-12997 GCA_964474925.1 uncultured Akkermansia sp.
CTACAGTTCGGAATTATTACACAAAGCACTTTCTTCTGATCTACTTCATTTAAAATTATCTAACGCACAACGTACCGATCTTTTAGAAAGTATTTTAACTTACTACCGAATCCATATTCCTGGATTCAACGAACTTAAATGTTTGGATGTGTTAAAGGAAATTGCCAGCGCTTAATCTTTGTAAATATTCCAAAAACTAGTACGGAATCCGAAATAGATATAAGGCTCCTCTAATTTATACCCTGCGTCACTCTTCTCGCTTCTTTGAATATATCCTAGCTCTAAACGCGCATTGATATTTGGAATTATCCAATACGTAAATCGAATATCACTTTGCATAAGTTGATTCTTATCTCCCTGTGTGGTTTTATGTCCATACTCATAAGGCCTTGTTACATAACTTAAAAATATATTTTGACCCATATTGCTATTTGTGCCTAAACTATCTTTACCAACTAAAGCATAAGTTCCCTTTACACTTACCTGAAATCTATCTTTACGATAATTTATGATCCCTAAAAACTCTCTGAAATTTGCGCCTAAGGGATGCGCTAATGCCATTCCGTAATGCGCGTAATTTTGCGAAACAATACCATGCGTATAGGTATAAGGTCTTACTTCATTATATTCGAGTTGTACATTAAGTCCTTTTACGCGCATAGCATTTATATAATTCAATCCCAATTGCCAAGCTTGCTTATTTGCCCACCAACCTCTTCGTGCGCGGATCTCTTTTAAAAAGAATTCATCTAGACCAAGCTGTGCATATAATTTTAAGGTGCGAGCAATGCGCGCATTGATATTTAAACCAATAAAGGAATTATCGGGCGAGCCAACCGAATACTCTTGCGGACGATAAAAAATAAATGGATTCAAATAATTCACGTCGAACGAACGCACTTGATTAGAATCTGTTCCGCGCCATACTACATTCTCAAAAATCCCTACATTCAATTCCTTTAATATATTCCAACTCAAATAATGAAAGGTTGCAAACTTATTTTGGTATTTTGCTTTTACGCCATTAGCTCCGCTCACATCATTCATAAGTGTATACCAAACATTGTATTGAAAATGCCAAAGGTTGGTGTTGATCCTAAAATAAGGATAAGGATTAGCGTAATCGCTTAGCAATACCGAACGGTAACCATCGCCAATAAAATGCCGATCTCTTCCTACTTGAAAATTAAAGACCTTATTGTTATGAGGAGAATACGACACATAGCCATTATAATCAAATACCTGATAGCCTTTTGTATTATCGCCGTACACTTGTCCCAAACCCGAAATGATCTTTCCGGTTTTAGCAGTTGAATCCATATAAAATGGCAAGCTTACATTGCCACCAAAAACCGTGCCCGAAAATGTAAAATCATTGTTTCCACTAAGCTTGATATTTGCTCCACCGATCACATCGTGCAATATCCTGTTATCCAAAACATCAAAAGCGCCCACGGCATCTAAAATAGGATGTGCCTGAAAATTCCATTGATTTACTTTTTCAGGAGCATCGTTAAATGTTTTACTCAAAAAGAAATTATGGATCATGTAATGCTGAAA
This sequence comes from uncultured Akkermansia sp., assembly GCA_964474925.1. Classification (GTDB taxonomy): domain Bacteria; phylum Bacteroidota; class Bacteroidia; order B-17B0; family Aurantibacillaceae; genus Aurantibacillus. The sequence continues at coordinate 1,561 of CAYYUS010000023.1, forward strand.
TGGAACAGCCGAATCGGCCCGTTTAGAAATAGTGCCACTTAAATACGGCTTAAAAGCAGAATGAAACTTAAAGTCAGGTTGCGTGATATGCCAATGATCGATACTTAATTGCAGATCGCTATTAATGAAAAGATTTTTTGCGAGCGGATCGTTTTGCGCTTTTAAATGAACCGCGCAAATACATAAGAGTATGAATAAATAGCTCTTAAGAGACTTTTGCATGTTTTCGATTTAAAATCAAAACAAAAAATAAGAAAAGTAAAGCTACACCTCCCAAAACGATCAAACCAATGTTGGCATCACGAATAAAGAAATCGAGTAAACTTAAACCTATGGTTACAACAGTAAATCCATAAATAATAATAACCGTTTTTACATGACTATATCCCCTTTCGATCAAATGATGATGAATATGATTTCTATCTGCCACAAGTGGTGATTGTCCTTTTAATGTACGAATAATGAAAACACGAAGCGTATCTAGTAAGGGATAGATCATAGCCGCAATAACAAACACCGGCTTTGAAATATGTACCCAAAATTTATCAAGCTTCTCTACAGGAAATTCGATGAGTTTAATAGCAAGGATACATACAAATAATCCTATAATGAGTGATCCTGAATCGCCCATAAAGATTTTGGCGGGCGCAAAATTAAAAACCAAAAAGCCCAACAAAGCACCTGCCAATGAGAAAGCTAAGGCCGCTAATGAATAGTTACCTGCAAAAACAAACCAAATACCAAACGCCCAACATGCCAGCATTCCAACACCTGCTGCTAATCCATCTACGCCATCAATTAAATTAAAGGCATTTACAACCACCACATAGGTAAACAAAGAAACGAAAACACTTGCCCAATAAGGAATATCCCAAACACCAAACACACCGTACAAACTTGTGATGCGAATATTTCCAATCAACACCAAAATGAGTGCCACTAAAATGTGTGCGAACAATTTTTTTACCGCTGCCGTTCCAATGATATCATCTTTAACGCCAACAAAAAATAAAACTAAACTTGTAGCGATGATCAATTTAAATTCTTCAATGGACTTATAGATCTCGGCATACTCCATTCCATCCTCAATTTTATACCAAAGCGCGAACGAGAACATAGTTGCCGCATAAATAATTATTCCGCCAACTGTTGGAATTGAACGCTTATGGATCTTTCTATCCTCCACAGGCACATCAGTTAAACGCTTTAAAATAGCCACACGAATAAGCGCAGGCGTTGCGTAAAGTGCAACACCAAAAGATGTAAGGTATACTAAGATCAGTTCTAACATTTAAAAATCGTAATAGGCGTTGAACAAGCTTGTTTTTAAACCAAGGCAAATAAACGAACTTGTTAAACTTGGATTAAAGTTATAAAATTTCTGGTAACGATAGTTGTACCCAATATACACGTTTAAATTATATGCCGGATTTATTAAATACGAAATATTGACGTTTACAATGTTTATTTGAGTGAAACTAGTGTTATTGAGCCGCTTATTTTGTAAATGGTACCTAAAACTAGCGCCAAAACGTTGGTATTTGTGATCGGCTATCAAAACTAATTCATTACCCCATGCAGGTGTATACGCCAAATTTTGATTGTAATGCGAGTACGATTGATCGCTTAAAGCACCGGGATCCCTGTATGAATTCTCATTCACAAAATTATATTCGGCTTGCAAGAACAGATTTTTAACCCCAAGGGCATTAAAATAATTCAAACCCATTTGATAACCATACGAATTACCAATAGCAGTTGTATCGCTTAAATTATCGGCCATTACTTGTCCATAAAAATTAATTCCTTTTGTGATCTTGATCTTTAGATCGGCACCAAGGATCACATTATTAGAATCATTCAATCCATAATAGCCCGCATGCGAAAAGATCAAAGGATTTGCATACATGGCATTTACCATTGGTTTATTCACATTATTATTGGCGCGGAAAATAATTCCCTGAAATAATGATACATTTATCGCTTTTGTAACATTCACACTTAAATGCTGAAATGCCGCCGGCTTTTTTTGAAACAAACGTTCGGCATTTGGAATTGGTTTTGCAGTGGCTGGAACTAAATTCATTAAAACAGCATAAATGTTTGTGTACTGCACTTTACCGCCAAACCATTGTTGAGTGATGCGCGCATAAGGATAATTAAATGCATTATCGCTTAACAATAACGAACGGTAACCGTTACCGATCTTGTGTTTACCATGGCCCACTTGAAAATTAAAATTCTTCCAGGGGCTGTACGAAATAAACCCAGAAGAGAATGCATAATCGGCCCCATAAATATTAAATGGTTTGTATCTGCCCTGGCCGGGAACAATTCCTGTAGCTGTAACATAGGTGGCCACATACCCCGGAAAGAGCGATTGATTTTCAACAAACATACTTTCGGCGTAAAGATCTTTACCCACATTGATGGATGCGATAACTCCTCTTGAGTTAAAAAAACCATAGGGACGAACTGTATCTGTAAGATCTCTTCCGTTTTGCAAACCTAATATGGGATCTACATGGATCTTGAAATTCTCGGTTTTAGGTTCTATGGATAATAAATGTTTAAAAAAAGTGATGTCTAATGCCGGATCCTCCGTAATATATTTAAAGATGCGATGACTATCGGCATAATGAACGTATTTTCGATTGAAGAATTGAATGTACGGTTTTACATCACTATGAACTTGCGCGTCTTTTTGCGCCAACTCTCTTTCGGTGAGCAGCGAGAAAAAATAATCGTTAGGTAAATTGTAAAATTGAGCACTTGAAAAAAATGATGCGGCTAAGAAACAAAATATGTAGAGTTTATATCTCAATCAATTTATTTACCACACCTTAACCCCTTTTTTCTCTTTGAAATCCTTATATACTTCACTTATCCCCTGCTCTAATTCAACTTTGTGTTTCCAACCTAATGAATGTAAAAAACTCACATCCATTAATTTTCGTGGCGTTCCATCGGGTTTAGTAAGGTCGTGTTTTATCTCGCCGTTGTACCCCACAATTTTTTTGATCATCAACGCAAGATCTTTTATAGAAAGATCAACACCTACTCCAATATTCACGTGTTGTTGACCGTTGTAATTTTGCATTAAAAAAACGCAAGCATCGGCCATATCATCGGCATGTAAAAATTCACGTAACGGACTTCCTGTTCCCCACATTTCTACCGAAGGGGCGTTGCTTTCCTTTGCCTCATGAAATTTACGAATGAGTGCCGGAAGCACATGCGAATTATTTAAATTGTAATTATCGTTTGGTCCGTACAAATTAGTGGGCATTACCGCAATAAAATCACAACCGTATTGGCGGCGATAACTCTCGCACATTTTAATTCCTGTGATCTTTGCAATAGCGTATGGCTCGTTGGTATCTTCCAAATAGCCGCTCAATAAATACTCTTCTTTTAAAGGCTGCGGTGCCATTTTAGGATAGATGCATGAAGAGCCTAAAAATAAAAGTTTCTTTACTTTGTTAAGATACGATTGATGAATAACATTATTTTGGATCATCAAATTATCGTACAAAAATTCGGCGCGATAAGTATTATTCGCCTGAATGCCTCCCACTTTAGCTGCTGCTAAAAATACAAGCTCCGGTTTTTCTTGCTCAAAAAATTGCGCTACTTGTTTTTGATCGCGCAGATCCAATTCCTGAGAAGTTTTAAAGATAAAATTCTTGAATCCCTTTTTTTGCAAATTGCGATGAATGGCCGAACCAACCATTCCTCTATGCCCCGCAATGTATATTTTTGAATTGATGTCCATTTGTAATTACTCGTGTTGGTCTAACACTTTATGTCCACCCTCCATTAAATATTTATCGCGCTTGAATAATTCAAGATCGGAAGCCATCATCTCTTTGCACAATTGTTCAACGGTGCGTTTTGGCGTCCACCCCAATTTAGCTTTTGCTTTGCTGGCATCACCAACTAATAATTCAACTTCAGCCGGACGGTAATATTTTGGATCTATCTCTACCAAACATTTTCCGTTTGCTTTGTTATATCCTTTTTCATTTTCATCCTTACCCTTCCATTCGACCGTAATTCCAACTTCACTAAAACTCATTTCAATGAATTTTCTTACAGTAATTTTTACCCCGGTTGCCAAAACAAAATCATCGGCTTCCTTTTGTTGCATCATTAACCACATGCCTTCCACATAATCTTGCGCATGTCCCCAATCGCGTTCGGCATCCAAATTACCTAAAAACAATTGTTCTTGCATGCCTAAACTAATTCTTGCAACTCCACGGGTTATTTTACGTGTAACAAATGTTTCGCCACGTACAGGACTCTCGTGATTAAATAAAATTCCATTGCACGCATACATGCCATATGCTTCGCGATAATTTTTTGTGATCCAGTAAGCGTAAACTTTTGCAACACCGTATGGTGAACGTGGATAAAATGGGGTGGTTTCTTTTTGTGGAATTTCTTGAACCAAACCAAACATCTCTGAGGTGCCGGCTTGATAAAAACGCGTTTTTGCTTCCAACTTAAGTATGCGAATAGCTTCTAAGATCCTTAAAGCGCCAATAGCATCGGCGTTGGCTGTATACTCGGGAGTTTCAAAACTCACTTTTACATGCGATTGAGCAGCCAAATTATAGATCTCATCAGGCTGTACTTCTTGAATGATGCGAATTAAATTTGTGCTATCGGTAAGATCTCCGTAGTGTAATTTGAAATGCACATTTTTTTCGTGAAGATCCTTATATAAATGATCGATCCTATCAGTATTGAACAACGAACTACGACGTTTTATGCCATGAACATGATAGCCTTTTGACAATAAAAGCTCGGCCAAATAGGCCCCGTCTTGCCCTGTAACGCCTGTAATTAAAGCAACTTTTCCCATAATTTGAAATAAACAACAATATTACAAAAAATTATGAATTTATTGAAGGGATTTTGGCAGTTTTACCTGCTTTTTTACATATATTTACGTCCATAATTATTTGGTATGACAGCTACATTCACAAAGAAAAATTACATGATCCTCATTAGCGGAGTTCTTTTGATAGGACTCGGTTATTTTTTAATGATCGGTGGAGGAAGTGACGATCCAAATGTATTCAATCCGGCTATTTTTGATACGCAACGCATTACTGTTGCTCCCATAGTTTGTTTACTTGGTTTTGCAGCAGTTGTTGTGGCCATTATGTGGAAAGATAAAAGCGCAGTTTCTAAAGAACCTAAAAAATAATTTCAAATGGAGTCAGTTTCACAAACAGCCCCCGCTCCAAAACGACCGTTCAGAAAAATTCTAATTATTTCTCTTCTCGTTATTGCATTTTGCTTCTGGATCTTCTATCTCATATGTGGAATAACCTACAGTGAAGGTACGCGTTCGGGAATTCTAACCAAAGTTTCTAAAAAAGGATATGTCTTTAAAACATTTGAAGGCGAAATAAATATTGGTGGTATCAATCAAGGTGATGGAACCATTATGCCCGCCACCGTTTTCAAATTTTCGGTATATGACGAGAAAACTTATCATAAACTCGATTCAATGCAAGGGAAAAAAGTGGTAGTTACCTACAAACAAGTGCTTAAAAACTTTTTCTGGCAAGGTGAGAGTGATTATTTTATTCACGATGTTAGAGGAATGGATTAAAGCATGACCTATTTTGAAGCTCTCATCATTGCTATTATCGAAGGCCTAACCGAATTCCTTCCTATTTCTTCAACCGGACACATGATGCTTGGCACAGCAGTTCTGGGAATTGAACCAACACCTTTTGTAAAATTATTTACCATCGCCATTCAGCTGGGCGCCATTTTAAGCGTGATCGTTCTGTACTTCAAACGTTTTTTTAAGAGTGTGAATTTTTATTTGAAATTGATCGTTGCATTTATTCCCGCAGCTATTGCAGGAATTTTATTGAGCGATCATATTGATGCTGCACTCGAAAATTTATGGGGTGTTGCTATTGCACTTTTATTGGGGGGAATTGTATTATTATTTGCCGATCAATGGTTCAATAAAGAAGAAGTTCACAAAGAAGAGGATATAAGTTTGGTCACCGCGTTTAAAATTGGTGTTTGCCAATGTTTTGCTTTGTTTCCGGGTGTGAGCCGCAGTGGTGCTACCATTATTGGCGGAAAAGCATTTAAATTAAACAAACAATTAGCAGCCGAGTTCTCCTTTTTTCTGGCAGTTCCCACCATGTTTGCTGCCACCGCAAAAAAAATGCTGGATTTTTATAAAGATGGCGTTACACTTAGCGGCGAAGAAATAAAATTACTCGCTTTTGGAAATGTGGTAGCTTTTGTAGTGGCACTTATTGGAATTAAAACGCTTATTGGGATCTTGAACCGATATGGATTCAAATGGTTTGGTGTTTACCGAATTGTTTTGGGAATTATTCTTATTATTCTCTTTAAATTAGGCATCAGCATCTCTATTATCTGATTTCGTGTTTTTCGTGTAAAAATTTCGTGAGTTTCGTGGTTACTGCCTCTTAAGACGATCCCCCTTTTTAACCACGAAAAACACAAAAACGGACACGAAATACACGAAACCCTCTTTAATAACACTTTACTGTTCAAAATCCCTGTTTTTACTTGCCTTTGGCACCTCAATAAAAAATAACTTCGCTCTATGAGTGAAGCGCTTACACGAAAAAAGATCAGATCATCGGGAGTTACTGTAATTATTAGCTTGTCGTTGGTGTTATTTATGTTGGGCGCTTTAGGTTTATTAGTGATCAATGCCAATAAACTCACCAAACATTTTAAAGAGAATGTTGGTTTTCAAATTTATTTAAAAGATACTACATCATCGGCGCAAATTGACGGATTGATCCAAGAGATCAACAGTTCTAAATTTGCCAAAAACGTAAGCCTCATTACCAAAGAACAAGCCGCCGCACAATTAAAAGAAAATTTAGGCGAAGATTTTATTTCATTTCTTGGAAGTAATCCTTTACTCAATGCACTCGATGTAAAAATAAATGCCGATTACGCCAACACCGATACACTTCAAAATATTGAAAAGATCATTGTTCAAAAACCTTTTGTGAAGGAAGTAGTGTATCAAAAAGATATGATCAATAGTTTGAACAAGAACACCAAAGCTATTGCCTTCTTTATTTTAATTTTTAGTGGCGCGCTTTTATTGGTGGCTATTGCGCTTATCAATAATACCATTCGCTTATCTATTTATTCGCAACGTTTTTTAATTCGTACCATGTATTTGGTTGGAGCCACACGAAGTTTTATTAGTAAACCGTTCTTACTCAAAGGCATTAGGCAAGGTGTCATTGCAGGACTCATTGCCGGATTTTTACTGGCAGGATTTTTATTGATCAGCACACGCTTTATTCCCGATTTGCTTCAATTACAAGATGAGAATGTTCTATTAATGGTATTTGCCGGCGTTATCATCATTGGCATTATCATTTCCGGCATTAGCGCTTTGCTTGCTGTGATGCGTTATCTTCGCCTTAAAACAAGCGATCTTTATTTCTAAGTTTTTTGCCACAAAGGCGCAAAGACACAAAGAAAATTTAAACTTTGAGCCTTCGTGTCTTTGTGGCTAATAGTTCTAGACGAAAAACTCACTCGCCAAAAAATCAGCACGTAATTTTCCTTCGGTATTCAACGTGATGATGCCATTGTTAGAATCAAAATACTTCTGATATTTTTTTACCGTATCCTCAAAAGAAGTAAGCACAACTTTTCCAAAACGTTGTTCAATTTCCTTTGCATCGCAACCCCAAATAGTGCGCAAACGGGTTAAAATATATTCGTTGTAATGTTCGGCAGCTGTTAGGGTTTCTATTTCAAAATACGTTTGGGCGGAATTTACTTTTTTAATATAAGCGCTGTTGCTTGATACATTCCATTGGCGGCTTTTGGTATTGAACGAATGCGCCGAAGGACCTAAACCCAAATACTTGGCGCCTTTCCAATAATTACTATTGTGTTTGGAGAAATAATTCTCTTTGCCAAAGTTCGAGATCTCGTAATGCACAAAACCATTTTTCTGCAAAACCTCTATCATTTTTTTAAATTGCTCCGAACTTAATTCCTCCGAAACTTCAGGCTCTGTTCCCTTTTTGTGATCTACACCTAATTTTGTTTTTGATTCGATAGTTAAATTGTAAGCAGAGATATGCTGCACATTTAAATTTACAACGGTTTGCAAGGTTGTCTCCCAACTTTGCATGTCTTGAAATTTAGAACCATAAATAAGATCAATAGTTATGTTATCAAATCCTTTGCTCTGCGCCAATTTCACGCAGCTTAACGATTCAGCGGCCGTATGCGCGCGGTTCATCCATTTTAGTTCTTCCTCATTAAAACTTTGTAAGCCTATGCTTAAACGGTTAATGCCGGCTTTTTTTAATTGGTCTAGTTTTTGCGGCGTAAGATCATCGGGGTTGCATTCTAAAGTGATCTCGGCATTTTTTGCTACTTTGAATTCTTTATTAATTTTTTCAAAAATAGAATTCAATTCATCTTCACTCAAAACACTGGGCGTTCCTCCTCCAAAATAAATGGTTTCAATTTCTTCTCCCTCTAAATAATTTTTGCGTTGGTCTATTTCTAACAAAATGGCTTTTACCAATTCGGGTTTAGAATTCATGTTCACGCTAAAGTGAAAATCACAATAGGTACAGGCTTGCTTGCAAAAGGGGATATGTAAATAAATTCCGGCCAAGACGGTAAAGTTACATTTTTTAATAGCCACAAAGGCACGAAGACACAAAGTTTATTATACTCAGCGCAAATTTAGCCTTGTGTAGTTACATTTTTATTAGCCACGAAGACACGAAGTTTTATTTAAACAAACCCAGTTTAGCTTTGTGCCTTCGTGCCTTTGTGGCTAATAATCGTTCGAAAATAAAAAAGCCCCACATTTCTGCGAGGCTTTTCAAATCATTATCAATTTAAAAAAATTAATCTCCGTAATCTACATGAGCTTCGTTGAAATTCTTTTTCATTTCCTTCTTCTTCGCTTGCATTCTTTCTTGTTTCATGCTTGCAAATTTTGTTTTTTGCGCAGGCGTTAAAAAGAAATTTACCGACGTTTCAAAAGCTTCGTTATTTGCTTTTATTTCTTTGTGAATTGCTTGTCTTTCTTCAGGTGTTGTTGAACCTTTTAATTTTTCGTGCAAAGGTTGGTTAACCAAAGCGCGTTTTAAAGCGGCCACTTCCCAATCGGCTTTTTGTTGCGCCGTTAAACCTAATTTTTTCTCGGCATGATTGGCGCCTTTTTTAGCTCTCTCTTCAGGAGTTAATTCTTTTTTTGTAGCCTGAGCCGTTCCCGGAGTTGCAGTAACTTCTTGCGCTAAAATTGCAGCATTAGATCCTACAATAAGGGCTAATGTAATAATGGTCTTTTTCATAGTTTTTATTTTAATGGTTGGTCAATAGTTCGACCGTGTTTTTCACTCTAAGTTTAATCCCTAAAAGTAGGTAATTGTTAACAAATTAAAAAGCCATTCACTAACCCAAACCCGCCTTATAAAAAGCGAGAATGGGGTCTCTTTTGTTAAATACAGCAAATACCGCCAAAAATCATGCTTTTTTGAGGAAAGAGCCTCTCTGTTTCTTATCAAATAAAGGAGCTAGTTGTAAAGAGCCTTTTGTTGATATAAAAAACAGGAAGTTGAAATACAAAAATGTTGTAGAAATATCTTTGTTTACATGGCATTCCACAACTTAACATCGCTTAAAAAAATAGTATTGCATGGTTTTGCGGTTGTATGCCTCTTAAGTGGCCATAACTCGTTCTCACAATTGCGTAGTGAAAAGATAAAGGCCTATATTGAAAAGCATAAAGAACTGGCCATCGAACAAATGGCAAAATATCACATTCCTGCCAGCGTTATTATGGCACAGGCCATTAAAGAGAGCGGTTTTGGATGCAGCGAACTTGCCAAAGCAACCAATAATCAGTTTGGTATAAAATGCCATACCGAATGGAGCGGCAATACTTATCTTTTTAATGACGACGACGAGGATGAATGCTTTAGAAGTTACAATAGCATTGAAGATTCGTTTACCGATCACAGCCTGTTCTTGGTATCTCGTCCAAGATATGCGCCCTTATTTCAATTAAAAATAACCGATCATTATAATTGGTGTGTGGGACTTAAAAAATTAGGTTATGCTACCGCGTGGAACTATACCGACGAATTATTATTGATCATTGGTGCTTTTGACCTAGATGAATTGGATAAAGCAAATAGTTTACATAGAATTAACACTTACCAGGATCTTGCGTTTCAACAAGAAAAAAACATTATTGAAGTACACGAAAATTATTTTACCAACGCAGAAAAGGCTATCTTAGCTAAAGTAATTTTTAACCAAGAGCCTGCTGTTGAACAACCTCTTTTAGTAAGAGGTGATAATTCGGAGCACGCTGAGTAGATAGCGTTATGCAAAAACATGTAATAGTTACCGGAGGAGCCGGATATATTGGTTCGCATACCATTATTGAACTTTTAGAAAAAACCGATTATCATGTGATCTCTATTGATAATTTTTCGAATTCAACAGAGGAAACTTACGAGCGCATTGAAAAGATCAGCAAAAAGAATTTTACAAAATTAAACATTGATCTGTGCGATCTTGAAAAATTATCTACCTCGCTTTATTCGTTTGATGATATTGTAGGCGTGATCCATTTTGCCGCATTTAAATCGGTTGGCGAGAGTACAGAAGACCCACTAAAATATTACCACAACAATATTGGATCTTTAGTAAACATTTTAAAGATCTGCGAACAAAAGCAAATACAACATTTTATTTTTTCTTCGTCGTGTTCGGTTTATGGAAATACAAAAGCACTGCCTGTTACCGAAGAAACCCCTTTGCAAAAAGCCGCTTCGCCTTATGGTTATACAAAACAAGTGGGCGAAGAAATGCTGGCAGAGTTTTGTGCCGCTAAACCATTTTTAAAAAGCATTGCTTTGCGTTATTTTAATCCGGTTGGTGCGCATATGAGTGGATTGAATGGAGAACTATCAAGTAACAAACCAAGTAATTTAGTTCCCATTATTACACAAACCGCCGCCGGAAAAAATTCGTTAACGGTGCATGGCAATGATTATGATACACGCGATGGAACTTGCATACGCGATTACGTACATGTAAGTGATATTGCCGATGCGCATTTAAAAGCCCTAGAGTTTTTAGTAAGCGGCAAAGCCAAACAGCCTTACTCGGTGTATAATTTAGGAACAGGTAATGGCGTAAGTGTATTAGAAGCCATTAAAGCCTTTGAAAAAGTTACAAGCCAAAAATTAAATTATACCATTGGCCCACGCCGCGCAGGCGATGTGGTTGAGATCTATTCTAACAGCAGCAAAGCACAAAAAGACTTGGGCTGGACACCAAAACTCAGCATTGATGATATGATGTTGAGTGCCTGGAAATGGCAGGGGTTGGTTTAATTGTGGAAAAATTC
>CAYYUS010000024.1:0-12906 GCA_964474925.1 uncultured Akkermansia sp.
TCCAATTGATAATAGGAGCGGAGTTTTACAAGGAGGCGTTTGATTCTGTGCACGGTATAAAAATAAAAAAAGTCCCGACATTTTTCGTCGGGACTTTCTTTTTTATATTATAAAATATTAGTTACAACCAACGTTTCCGCTAACACTTACAACAGGGAAGTTGAAGTTAGACTGAACACATTGTATGCCTGTAAATGTGGCATTAATAGAAGTTGAATTTGTATTGATACTTACAACACCTGTTTTGCCATACCAGGTAATACCTGAAGGTTGACTAGGCGCATTTAAAACTGTTACCTGAACGTTTGACGGGCCAGACACACTGCTTACGTTGTAATTACCTGTTTGAGGAATTGTATTGAATGATAAAGTTACTTCTACCGAACCGCTAATACCTTTTAAGGTTAAGCTTCCTGATGAAGCACATGAAGGGTTTAACCAACCACTACCACCTGCGTTCAAGTTTGAATTTTCTGAAGCCGGGTTTGTAATAGGAACACTTCCTGTTTGCGTAGCATTACCTGCATTTGGATTTCCACCAGTACCGGTTGCCTGATCTTTATAAGTTGGCTTAATAGTATTATCTGTTTTTTTACTACAAGCAAAAAACACTAAGGCTGCGACAGTTACACAGGTTAAAGCGAGGATATTGATTTTTTTCATGGTAAATAGAATTACTCAAATTTAGCGAAAAAGCCTGAAAATTCCAAATTTGGTACTGTCGAATGAGTGAGGAGGCCTTATGGGCTAATAAAAGGCCTTATTATTCACCACTAATTGCTTCAAAAGCACCGAAGTTCGGTACCTATCTTCCTCGTACATAAGGAATAGGTCCATCAAATATTTAGCTACATTTTTAACGCCTATTTCATCTGCCAACCTTAATAACCCTTTAGGATAATTAACGCCTTTGGTCATGGCCAGGTCAATATCTTCTCGGCTGGCAATACCAAGATATAAAGTATCTGCTGCTTCATTAATGAGCATGCAAATAATGCGACTATAAATTTGTCTGGCCAGCGCCATGTCTTTTTTTGGCTCCGGCATTTTTGCTCCTTCGCTGTAGTCATAAAATCCTCTTCCGGTTTTACGCCCCAAAAATTTGGCTTCTAACAAACGCTTTTGTGTAAGCGATGGTTTAAATCGCGGATCAAAATAAAATTGTTGCCAAACAGTTTCGGTTACTACATAATTTACATCGTGTCCAATAAGATCCATTAATTCAAACGGACCCATTTTAAAGCCGCCAATTTCTCTCATGGCCCAATCGATGGTTGCGTAATCGGCAATTTGTTCATCGGCAATGCGCAAAGCTTCGCTGTAAAATGGACGCGCTACACGATTTACAATAAAACCCGGAGTATCTTTTGCAATAACAGTAACTTTTCCCCACGAATCAATTAATTGTTTTACGGGAGTAATAATTTCTTTTGAAGTGGCAAGGCCAGGAATGATCTCTACCAAAGGCATTAAGGTAGCAGGATTAAAAAAATGTATGCCTATTACATTCTCAGGTCGTTCACAAACAGAAGCAATGGATGTGATAGATAATGATGAGGTATTAGAAGCAAGTATGCATGTTTTTTTCACTAACTTTTCAATTTGCGCAAATACCTGTTGTTTGATCTCAAGTTTTTCAACAATAGCTTCAATGATGAGGTCGCATTCAGCAAGATCAATCAACGTATTTGTAAAATGAGCATTAGCAATGATCTCATTCTTTTTTTGTTCGGTGATCTTTTGTTTCTCAACAAGCTTTGAAAGTGAGGCCGCGAGCGTTTGTTTTGCTTTTACAACAACGTCGTTGTTTGTGTCGTAAATATGAACGGTGTGACCAAATGAAGCAGCTACTTGTGCAATGCCGCTACCCATGGCACCGCCACCAATAACGCCAATGATACTTTTAGAATTAAACATAATAATTAGTGAGCAATAATAAGTTTCGTGTTCTTAATGAGTTGGTTATCTATACTTAATCGTAAAAAATAAATACCGTTATCAAATTGAGATGTGTTTATTTCTTTAAAGTTTGAATTACTTCCCTTAATATCCAATGTACTTTGTTTTAATACAGTTCGTCCTTGCATGTCGAACAGTTCAATGGTAATATCTTTTGTGCTCATTAGATCAGCCATCATAATAAATAACGAAGCGTTAGCAGGATTTGGGCTTACCATAATATTTTGTCCATAAGAGTATTGGTTGATACCTGTAGGTACAGAACCTGTGCTTGTTCCTACACCATCCGGAGGGGGAAGATCATCGTCGTTAGCAACGATCGTATTTGTAAATAAATGCGATTTCAGTACAAAGATCCCATTCTGTTCGTCGACCGCAATAATATTTTTACTTGGCAAATACGGATACAATCCCCATAAACCATCATACGGATCAGGATAATTGCTTACGTTTCCACCGGCTTGTGGATGTGTATCAAAATAGCCGGCCAAGAAAGGAGCGCTTGGATTTTTAATATTAAGTAATTGCAATCCATCACAATAACTAGCTAAAAAGCAAAGTGAATCGTTCACTGTCCACGGGTTGTGTGGCGTGCCTGCAGCATATTGATTGTATGTTGAAAGAACCTGCATGTTAGCTAAATTTTGAACATCGATAACTTTAACGGGTAAACCAGCCGGCACTTCATCACACATCACCAGTGTTTTTTTGTTTGGTGTAATGGCACTGCTGTGATTATAACCGGAACTTACATAACTTGTTAATGATCCAACTTGTGTAAATGAATACGAAGGAGGGGTAAGCGTGAAGGTGTATAAGCCTCCATAACCTGCAGAAACAAATACGGTATCGTTATTAGCATACGTATCATGAACTGTGGTGATGAATGCGGCATCTTGATTTAATTTTCTAATTAAAGTGGGAACACTTGGAGTAGCTAAACTATAAATATTTAAAGTTGATTTTGTATTATCACTGTAAGTTACACTTGAGCAATACAATTTATTTCCGTCGATCCATACGGCATGTGTTCTTTTAAAAATAGTTTGTGCATCATGAACTTTATGAACGCTATCAGGTAAATACTGAAGATCGAAAATTTGAAAACTATTTGGTCCGCCATCATCACTTACTACATAACAATAATTTTGGTAGGTTTTCATTTCGCGCCAAACTGTACCGGTTATCTTGCCCGGTTCAAAATCGCAAATTACTTGTTGGTAAGGATTTGTAACATCTACAAAATAAGTACCGGCTGCAGAGCCTGCAATGGCGTATTCTCTATTTTTATTGGCTTGATACCAGCCCCAACATGCCGAGAATTTTGTTCCATACGACGTAGTGTATGTTCCGGGGTTAATAACACTACAAAGTGTGAAATTATTAGCGCCATACACTTGTGCATTTGTTTTGCTAAAAGCAATGATCGCTAAAACTAAAAGTATTTTTTTCATTAGGTTAGTTATTATTAATGATTATTTTTTTTGTGAGAGAACCATTCTTTGTTTTCAAGTTAACAATGTAAGCGCCGTTTGATAATTGTGATACATCTATTTTTTGTTTTCCAAAAAAAGAAAGTTGTTGAGTTAAAACTATTTCTCCCAAAACATTTGAGATGCTCACAAAAGCATCTGTATTTTTTGCGCTGGTGATATTGATATGATCTGAAGCAGGACTAGGATAGATCTGAAAATTTGTTTCCATAGCTGCATTTTCTGTAAATCCAATAGGTTGAATAAAAGTTTGAGTTGCATCTAATAAAAACACACCATTTTGCATGTCCAATGCTAATATCAAACCGCTAGGAAAAAAAGGATAAGCACCCCAATTACCTCGGTAACCATTGTACGAACTTGCGCTCATACCTCCTTGAGGATGCGTATCAAAAAATCCTGCAAATACAGGGTTAGCCGGATCAGCAATATCGTAAATATTTAAACCGTCTTCATAACAACTAACTATAGCCCATCGGCTGCCGATCATATACGGATTATGCGGTGTTGTATTTGGATAAGGATTGATTGTGCTTTGAGGAATGATATTGGCGGGATCTTGAACATCAACAACTCTTATTGGCAACGAAGTTGGTACTTCATCGCAAAACACTAATGTTTTTTTATCGGCAGTTAAAGCACTTGCGTGGTTGTAGGCTGCACCTGAACTGTAATTTATATACGAACCTAATTGCGTAAATGTGTTTAAAGCATCGTTGTACTTAAAAAGATAAAGTCCTTGATTACCACAGGAAGCAAAAACTGTATCGTTATTCACATACATATCATGCACAACACTGATCAAAGGAAAATCGGTTTTAAGTGATCGCAAAAATGTTGGATTGGTAGGTGTAGCCAAACTGTAAACAGTCATTGATTCATGAGAACCGCCCAATTTTGTTTCAGAACCAATATACATTTTGTCTTTATCGATCCAAATGGTATGTCCTCTTTCAAAATACGTTGTGCCATCGTGTACCACATGTACACTATCAGGCAAATATTGCATATCAATTATCTGAAAACGGTTTGGCGGACTGTCATCACTTACAATGTAGCAGTAGTTTTGATACGTTTTCATTTCGCGCCAAGTACAACTTGATTTGCCGGCAACGTAATCGCAAAGATTTGGAAAGCCGGGATTGCTTATATCTATAAAATAAGTTCCTGTACTGCTTCCTACAATAGCGTATTCTTTGTTTTTAGATGATTGAAACCAACCCCAACATCCTGAATATTTGCGTTGATCGGTGCCAATTCCGCCGGTACTTTGTGGGTTGACAAAGCTTACAAGATTTATTCTGTAAGAAGAAAAAGTTTGTGACTTGCCAAAAAAGCAAGCGCTAAGTAATAGAAGTAAAAGTGTTCTTTTCATTAGTTCGAATCCTAACAAATATAGTGAAATTATAATGGAATTAAAAGAGGATTAGAACAAAGCTGTTAACCCAAAATGGATCTTGCCATTCCGCGCAT
The DNA here is from genome assembly GCA_964474925.1 of uncultured Akkermansia sp. Lineage (GTDB taxonomy): Bacteria > Bacteroidota > Bacteroidia > B-17B0 > Aurantibacillaceae > Aurantibacillus. The sequence goes on from CAYYUS010000024.1 coordinate 4,926, forward strand.
CAAAGCCGTTACCAAATTGGTTTCCAATGGCATAGTTGATGGATAAAATGCCTGCTTTTGTTTCGAAGTTAATGCCGGTTCCAACGCTAATTGGTGTATCGTTGATGTAGCTGTTAAAAGCGTTCTTTTCATAAAAAGCACCTTCGGTAAATACAATAATATTGGAATTTTGCGCAAACAAAAAGCGATATTCAATGGTGCCAATGGTATAAAATGATGTGAAAATACTTTCTTCATCAAAACCTCTTAAAGTGCGTAAGCCGCCAATACGGATCAATTCATTGGTGAATAAAGGCGCGTCTCCAAATATAGAAGCGCTTTGTAAACCTAATTTTAAAACGTTGTTCTTCGACAAATGCATGTATCCGCTAATGTTGGCGTCATACATGTATTGCGTTGAACTAAGTGTAACATTATTATAAGCAAGATCATTGATCTTTGGATTTTTCCGTACTTTTTTATTTCCGGCAGAGGCATTCATTTGTATCGAGATCCCGTTTCGCGGATTGAATTTATAATCGAGGTCTTCGTAAAAAACACCAAAGCCATTGAGTTGCGTTGTTACATCGGCGTAATCGGGTAGTGCGGTTACGTTGGCAAGTCCGTATGTGGAAATAATATTCGATGTTCGTTTTTTGACACTCAATTTTATATAATTCAATCCCGATACATAATATTGCAAACCAAGATCGTTATTGATATCGATAAATGAGGTATCGCGTTTATAAATTTTAATTGCATAATCACTTCCAAATGAGGAGCCAAACATATAAGGGTAGATCATTTTTCCTTTAAAATCTACAGTTTGCGATTGTAATCGGCGCCATTCCAGGTCAAATGTTTCGCCGTTGTGCAATATCTCATTTAGTAATTTGATCTTAATATCACCGGTTAAAATGGTTTTGCCTGTGTTGGCATTTGGTTGCACGCCAATGATCCCATCCAATTGTGTTGCTCTTTTCTTGTCTAAAAATAAAATGAGTTTATTGGTCTTGTCGGTTAACTTCACCAATTGAGGTTTTGTTTGCGTTATAAATGGAAGTTGGATCAAACGTTTCCCAATGTCTTGCATGGCTTGCTCATTGTAAGGCTTACCCGGAAATACAGAGATATAACGGTGTAAAAATTTGGAATTCAATTTCGCATTTCCTACAACTATAACCGAATCAATTTTAAAGAATTGATCTTTTTGAACATTAAGCACTGCTTTTAAAATATCATTTTCTATGGAAATACTATCGAGTTTTACACTCGCAAATGGATGTCCATTATTCTCGTAATACGTAATGATGCGTTCTTTTAATTGAGTGATCTGTTTTCCGCTGAATGCTTTTTGTAAATAAAGTTTCTCACTGAATCCAATTTTTGAAGCCAATGAAGGATTAAGATTCCCAAGTTTCAGTTGCGCCCATTTTAATTGGTTTCCTGAATTAATAGAAACGGAAATAGAATTTGAATTTTGTTCGATGGTATCTGCTTGAGCCAGTAAATATCCCTTACTTTGAAAATAAGTCATCAAATTATCCAATTCCTTTACGGCAGCACTTTTTTTGGAGTGGTGTTTTTTGTAATTGATGCTTTTTAAGGGTAACTGTTTTTCGTTGGTGATCTTTAGGTCGAACGTTTGAGCTTGGTTCATGCAAAACAGTCCCATCATGATGCCAAAAAAGCTATATTTTTTACATGTGCCCAAAACCTTTGTATATAACGTTTGTAGATGCTTTTAGTATAAATTCAAAGCTTAAATTTAGAGAAAATGGGGGTATTTCCGCAAATCAGGCCGTTTTAGAGCCAAAACATTTAATAGGACCTAAAAACTATCAACAAAGGGTTCTTAATTTTATTAGGTGTCGGTATTTTAAATATTAATATAAAGCCTTACTTTCGTACAAATTAATTCAACTATTATGGGAAGTCATCACGATCATAATGATCACTCAAACGAAAAAAAACCGGTATCGTTTACCGTACCGTTGATCTTTGCAAGTGTTATAGTATTAGTTATTGTGCTTTTGGTGAGCATAGGCGATCCTAAACACGGAGAATGCTGTTGCGAAGAAGGTACATGTACAAAAGAATGCATGGATGCATGCAAAGCAGGGCATTGCGAAAAAGAGGCCTCTTGCGAAGGCAAGGAACATGGCGATCATCATGGTGATGCACATGCTACAGAAGCAAAGGCAGAAGAGCATGAGGCAGCGGCTGATACAACTGCAGCTTCAACTGCACACGTAGAAGCAACTGATACAGCAGCTACTAAAGTTCATAAGGAAGAAGCTCATCATTAATATTGACACTTTTATTGGTGTTGAATGGAGATGAAGAAAATGAATATTAATAAGAGAGCACCTCAAAGAGGTGCTTTTTTATTTTTCTGTATATGTATTTCTATTGCCTTATGGAACTGCAATGGCGATGATGAAAAAGACAAGACAGTAAAGAATATTGTGGTTAAAAAACCAGAGGATGTTAATAAAACCACGCTTCAATCGTACAAAGAGATCTTAAAGAAAAACACCAACGACACTTTACTTATTTATGATGGCGATACCTTATTGGCGTTTCCATTCTTTGAGCGTTTAAAAAGAGGCAAGGATATTTTATTCTTTGAAAAAGGCAAGCTTACGCCTTTAGGGGATAGTATAGTTTATTTTGTAAGGAATGCAAGGCATTACGGCTTGTATCCGCAAGATTATCACGCGCGTAAACTGGACACCATTTTACCTAAAACATTTAATAAGGCTTCTCAATCGTATTACTCAGGTTATATAGCCCAGGCTGAGGTATTGCTTACCGATGCGTATTTAAAATTTGGAGCGCACGTTAATAAAGGAAGATTTAACCCGGATACTGCTTTGCTTGAATGGAAGCCCGCCAAACTGGATACAAATTGGCTAAGCATTTTAAAATTGGGAATTGATAGAAATTGTGTGCGCCGCGTTTTTGATTCATTGGAACCGCGCCACGAAGGTTATCAGTTCTTAAAATACGCGTTCTTAAATTACATTCGCGAAAATGAAACCAGAAATTGGGATTCGGTGTCGTTTTATAATGTAAAAGACACCACTGTTTTTCTTCAACAATTAAAAGATCGTTTAACTGCCACCGGAGATTATGTGGATAGCTTGAAGGTGAATGATAGTTTGAAATTAGCAAAGGGTTTAAAGAAATTTCAAAAGCGAATGAATCTTGATCCCGATGGTAAAATGGGAAAATATACACGCCAGGCCTTGCAGTTAAGTAAAGAACATACCATTCGTCAAATGGAAATGGCTTTGGAACGTTGGCGTTGGGAACCAAAAAAATATCCGGAGAAATATGCTATGGTAAATATTCCTTCGGCAAATATTCGTGTATTTGAATGGTGGAAGAAAAAAAAGCAAGATACATTGGTGTTGTTAAGTAATGTGGTTGTAGGAAAACCCGAAACTCCAACGCCTCTTTTGCAAAGTAAGATCAATTACGTTGTAATATATCCTTATTGGAATGTGCCTTTTAAAATAGCGTGGGAGGAAATATTACCTGCTGTTAAACGCGATACAAATTATTTACGTAGAAAGAATTTTGAAGTGATAGGGGCGAATGGAGAGGTTATAACGAATATTGGAAAACTTAATTGGAAAAAATATAATAAGGAATATTTGCCTATACGATTTCGCCAACGTATTGGAGATGATAACAGCTTAGGTGTTTGTAAATTTAATTTCAATAATAAGTATGGTGTGTATCTGCACGACACCAATAGCAAGCGGTACTTTAAAACATTTTATCGATATCAAAGTCATGGTTGTATTCGATTGGATAAATATTATGAAATGGCACGATTTGTAATACGTGAGGATACTTTAAAAATTCCTTACGACACATTGGATGAATGGTTAAAGCGGCCTATTCAGCAAAAAATAACACCAAAAAAACCACTACCGATATATGTGCGCTATTATACAGCGCAAACAGATAGTAATAAGAATTTGAGATTTTTTATAGACGTATACCGCAGAGACGAGTATATGATCAAGAAATTGTACAGGAAGAACTAAATTATTGCGATAGTTGGTTAATTACCGCGCTCGATGATATTGATATCGTAATTCAACATGATCTTATAATCTTCACCAGCCTCTTTTATCTCTTCATCATCTTTTTCGTAATACCAGTTAATGGTGGCGTCAAGTGCAATTAATTTGATGAAGAACTTAGAAAGTAATTTGGAAGCTACTGTATTGAAATAATCTAAACGTAAGCCAACAGTTAAACTTTGATCAACTCTATTGGCAGCAAACTCTTCTGTCCAGCGATTTAAACGATCAAAAAAATCAATGGGGTTTTCGGCTACAATTTTACCATCAAGATCCAACGTTCCGTTTTTTAGGTCAAAAATGGCCTGAGGGGTAACGTCTGTTTTTGTGATAACTATTTTTCCGGAAGTATCGATGGGATAAAAGTAATGATTTTTAAAACAATAACAATTATCTTTTTAATTATCTATAACGCGATCCTTGACCTTTATAGCCGGATTTCCTCTATAAATACTATAAGGTTCAAGGTTTTCGGATGCAACCGAGTAAACACTCAACACGGCATGTGAGCCTACGGTAACGCCTTGGCAAACAAGCGATTTTGCGCCCAACCAAGCTCCGTCTTCAATAGTAATTTCTTTTACCATAAGTTCGAAATTACTTTTGCTGAAATTGTGATTTCCGCTCATGATCATGGCGCCTTGCGATATACAAACATTGGAGCCTATTTTTACTTTTCCAAGATTATCTATCCAAACATTTTCTCCGATCCATACATTGTCCCCAATTTCTAAATTCCAAGGATATTTTACCGATACATGCGGCTTAATTACTAAGCCCTTCCCGATCTTTGCGCCAAATACTCGTAACCAAAAACGTTTCGGACCCATAAAAGGCATGGGGCCTTTAAGCACCATTACATTTATAAAATACCAAAGGGTGCGACTGATCGCATTTCCTCCGGGATCGAACGAGGAGTTGTTGAATTTTGAAAGATCTGTTTTAGCGTTTCCCATTAAATAGTTGAATGTACTTTTGGTTTATCAAAGATAAATTTATTTTCTTAGTAATGTAATTTAAAGCGGCTTCGCTTTGTTTTTTGTACTCTGTATTGGAAAGAGCGGCACATTCTTCGATCGTTTTAATGAATTTACCTCTATGATCAAGGTTTAACGCAAAACCTGCCTCATTTTTTTCTACATCATTCCAGGGCGTTTGATCGCTTATGATAACAGGACAAGAACTCATTAAACTTTCTACAATAGAATGCCCAAAATTCTCATTGGTTGTAGGTAAAAATAAATAATGATGTTGAGCTATCGCTTTTTGAACTTCATGAAATGGAAGTTCGCCTTTATAATTTACTTTTATATGCGAAGGAAGTTCTTTTATTTGAGCTTGACATTCTTTCCAATATGTTTCATCTTCTATGTTTCCGTAAATAGTGTATTCTACCAAGTATTTCTCAACTTTGCTTAATACATCTAATGCAAAATGTAAATTCTTCACTTTTGAAATGCGTGATAAATAGAAAAGCGAGAGATGTCCCGGCTTTTTTTCTTTTTCTACCTTTAAGGCGGTGGCATTATTTACATTCTCTAAAACAGTTACAGAAGCTTTAGGATAAAATTGTTTGATATCGTTTTCTTCTTGCGCATTTGTAGCATGAAAATGAATGTTCTTGTAAAAATTCTTGGCTTTAGAAAGCGTGATATAGATCTTCTTTTTTAAAGATTTAATATTCAAAGCGCCTTTGCCTAGCATTCCCCTTGGCGCCAACACAACTTCTGCATTTATCTCACCTTGATTTTTGAGTTGTACAATAAAGATCGAGAACCAATAACTCCAAAAGCTGTTGAGGTAGATCACATTGCTGTTCACCTCTAGCAATAGTTTTTTTAAATTCTCTTTGCTTAAGTGATCCTTTGAGAAGTAAAAATAATTTACACCTTCTTTATTGATCCATTCATTTGCTTTTACATTTGTGTATGCTTCATCAGAACCAAGATCTTGATTGGTAGTGATAAGATAAATATCAAATTCATTCTTTAATAATGTAATGAGCGAATATATTGAACGAACAGGCCCGCCGGCTTTTGTTCCCGGTAAATACCAATCAATTAATATGCTTAATTTTTTCTTACTCAATTTATGTCGATGGTGTTCTTATCTATCCAATCATTTAAAACTACTAAGTGCCAAGCCCGCGACCAAGTAACTAAAGGATCATCATTTAAAAAACGATCCCATAAGTTTTTAGCCGCATTTGGTTTTAAAATTCCTTTAGCATCTAGTTTAGTGATGTTATTTTCGCAAAAACTTTTCAATTCGTTCTTAAGCCAATGTTGCCAGGGTAGGGTAAAGCCCATTTTTGGTCGGTTCACTATTTCACTTGGCAAAAGATCACCCATGCTGTCAACTAACATTTTTTTAGGTGTTGAAGGGTATTTTTGCTCGTCGTTTATGCCTAAAGCAAACTCCACAAGATTATGATCCAAAAAAGGTTCGCGCACTTCCAGCGCAACTGCCATACTCATTTGATCGGTATCGCGAAGTAAAACGTTTTGGAGGTATGTTTTAATTTCCATGCAAGAAATAGCGCTCAATATTTTTTTGTCATCTATTTTTATGGATGAAGCAATGGCTGCAACAGTTTGTGAGGCATTATTTTGTTTTACAAGCGTATTTAATTCTTTATTGGTAAAAACGCTTCGGCTAAGAGGGTAGATATTCTTTAATGAGTGATCATCTAAGTTCAAGATCTCGGCAATTTTTTCGTTACCAATAGATCGTTTTTTGTTCTTTATTAAACTGCCACCAATTTTTAAAGCAAAACTTGGTATTACTTTCAGCATCCATTTTTCCTGCAATTCTTTGAGGCGCTTAAAATTTTCGTAGCCTGCAAATAATTCATCACCACCAATTCCGCTTAAAGCCATGGTAATTCCTGCGTTTTTTGTGGCTTTGGAAACAATGTAAGTATTCGGGCCATCACCGCTAGGGTGATCCATGGCATTGAGGGCGTTTGGTAGGTCTTTTAAAAAATCGTCAGGTGTTAATTTTATCTCGTGATGTTGGGTGTTGTATTTTTTTGCGATGATCTGCGCGTATTTGGATTCAGAGAATTCACTTTCATCAAACGAAATATTGAACGTATTTATTTTCTCGTTCGAGACTTTGCTCATTAAAGCTACAACAATACTAGAGTCAATTCCACCTGATAAAAATGCGCCAAACGGAACATCTGAAACTAAACGGCGTTGTACTGATGCGCTTAACAGTTCAAATACTTTATTACAATTCTCCTTATAGCTCAGTTCGTTCTTTTGTTGAACAAAGCGTTCAGGTTTCCAATATTCAGTTATAGTGGCTTTGTTGTTGGTGTATTCTAAATAATGCCCGGGCAGTAATTGTTTTATACCTTTTACTATGGTATTTGGGGCATGTACGGTTTGATATTGCAAATATTCGGAGATCAGATCTGAATTTAATTTAAATGTTTTGATGCCGCAATTTATGATCGGCCTTACTTCACTCGAAAAAACAAATAAATTCTCCGTATAATGATAATAGAATGGTTTTACGCCCATTCTGTCGCGCGCTGCAAATACATTTCCTGTTTCCGTATTATAAATGACAAACGCAAACATACCATTGAGGTAATTCAAACATTGATTTCCCCAGCGTAAATAAGCCGCTAAAATAACTTCGGTATCGCTGTTAGTTTTGAAAAAGTAAGTTGAATGTCCACTGCCTTGCGCTGCGCGTTGTAATTCAAGTTTAAGTTCACGGTAATTATAGATCTCTCCATTAAAAACGATCACCAGTTTTTTATCTTCCGAAAAAAAAGGTTGATTAGCACTTTCGCTTAGGTCGATAATGGATAAGCGGCGGTGACCAAGCGTAATGTTCTTATCAGAAAAAACACCATCGTTATTTGGACCACGGTGTTTTAAACGATC
>CAYYUS010000025.1:0-12766 GCA_964474925.1 uncultured Akkermansia sp.
TACACTTTTAACAGCATAAACCCTTGAAAATCTTGCCTTTCGGCTGTAGGCCCACCTGGGCATGATCCAGGGACCCCCTGATTATGAGGGTTTCTAGTGGTATTCCATACCTTTTCCTTTAATGATAATCAATAGGATACAAGATTGAAATAGATTTATATTTCTCCTGTTTCACTTCTTTTAACCCGTTTTTGATGAAAACCTGGCCCGGAACCTGGCCGGGATTTTATTACTTATATCTATGTTTATCAATTTCATCAGTATAATTTATGTGTAACCATTCAACATATTTTGAAACTCCATCTAAATCTGGAAATAAACTCATCTTGTTTATACCTAATATATCTAAATCATATCTAATCTTCCAAAATATATCTGATGGTATAATAAACTTTACCAATCTTGAATAATAGTTAGGTTGTTCTTCTAATTTTAGATATATCCCAAATTCTTCTGAATATCCATGTATTGAAAAAATTGCATTTTGATTAATGATCCTTTGAATATTCAAATTTGGCCTAAATAATTTTATCTCTTTTATATCAAATGGATTACAATCTTCAATGTAGTCATCTTGAATTGTATCAAGTTTCCATACTACACCATATTTGTTGCCTTCTTCAGGAACTTCATTTACAGCAAACCATATAGCAGCTAATGGGTTTTTTGTCCAATCAAGTAAACGAGTTGCCATTCCATGATGCTGAGCAATAGAAAGTATATCAATTGGTGAGTGACTTTTATCATTTAAATATGGTTTTGAATAAAATACAAATTCATCAATCATCAATTTTTCGCATTTTATTTTATCCATTTTCCCTCTTGAAGTTAATCGAGATATCTTTGGATGAAGATTCCAATCAAATTGCTGGCCTCTGTAAAGAGTATAGTCATTAGCTTCGCTGTGTTCAGTTAGATTTGTTAATAATTCACTTATTGAATTAATAGTAATTTCTTTAATTTCTAAAGCCATTTCAAAATATTTTAAATATCTAAATCAATATATAGTTATGATTATGTAAATTCAGTGGTGTCCAATTAATTGTGTATGCATAATTTGTATTTATAGGTGGTCTTCCATTTGCCACTGCAAGATTCCCATTCCAATTTAAGATTGAATTAATTGGTATCATTCTTCCTTGATGAATTGAAAATTGAGCATACCCTACATTTGCATTTCCAGGAGCTGCCTGATAAGTATTATCATTACTTACAAATAACACTAGCCCTCTTTCAACATTATTAAAAGTTTCCTCAAACATTTCAATTCTTTTTACATCTTTCCAGAAATCATAACATCCAATATTTCCTGCACCTTGTTGTCCTAGAGCAACATTTATATTATCACCAAATACAATTAATGGTAATTCTTGAGCTTGTGTTTTAAATTTTATTTCAATAGGGTAAAATAAGCCATCTTTTTCAAGAACAATATCAATGTAAATATTATCACCCCAAAAGTAATTTGGTATCAGGTTACTAGGTATGTGATATTCAACAAATACATTATCATAAAAGTTAGTGTTTACGAAATAACTTGTAAGATAGATTTGTATGTCTAGTTCTCTAAGAAAAAAATTATTCCTTAAACTCAATGCTGTTTCAATTTGCTCTATAATCTGTTCTCTCATTTTTAATTTTTTATTTATTACCAATTTGCTTGAACATAAGCTCTCCATGCTCCTAATATTTGCCCCATATTTGCACCATTTGAAAATATCATTTCTTCAATCTCTGTTGGCGTATAATTTGAATTTGTTTGGACATTAACTGTATTAGTTAATATTTCCATTCTATGACAAAATTCTTCATAAAGACCTGAATGGTTATTACCCTGAATGTAATTTCCACCGTTATCAAATACTATACCTATTCTATCATTTATTGTCCAAAGTAGTTCAATTGATTTTGATGTCCATTGATCCATGATATATGTATTTCCATTTCCGAAGAAGAAGATCAACTTTGTATAATATGCAGGTCTACATCCCTTCATATTCAAACGTTTTATTTTTTCATAAGTCCAATTTCTTGTATAAATGTTATTTCTGAAATTTTGAATTATTTGATTCAATTCTGTTTCATAGTTATTCCAATTACCAAAAAATAAATCAGATCCAGTTGTAGATTGTCTCATTCCTCCCCAAGCAAATACACAAATAACTTTATAGGCGATCGTATATTCACTGCTATTACATATTACAAATACCTGATTTCTATTTAGAATATAATTAGGCAGAGTGTTTTGTATTTGTATTAAACTCGGACTTGCATTATTAACACCAATTCTATTGATAATTCCGGTTAAAAAATTAGTAGGATTATGACCAAATGATCCTTGATTTTGAAATTGTGGTATTGTTTCTAAAAATGCATTCATATGAATGTTGTCTATTGGCATGTGTTATATTTTTAATGTTTAACGTATCTAAATTTGTAAACTACTCTTCCAAAAAAGTGTTGATCTTCCGTATCATTTTCAATGATAGCATCAACAGTAAGATAGAATCGTAATTTATAAACTTCTCTGTCTAATAGTTCTTTAACTATATCTCTTGTAATATTATTAAGTGTAAAGGCATAGTTTAGGAAACTTGCACCCTCAACAATAGATATAAGTTCTTCTTTATAAGGTAACGAATATCTATCGGACTTAACACTTGATTGTATATTCAAGCTATTAAAGAGATCTACTAATGAATTTTCACATTTTATTTCAAAGCCTGTAACAAATTTCATGTATTCATCTAAATCAATCTTTTTCCCTTTTCGGATAAGGTTGTTTAATTCTGGGATTAAATGAGCCTTGTCAAAGACTTTTGGAATGTATCTTTCAATTTGAGTTTGCATATAGTATCTAATTTGAGTATACCAATTTAGCTTCATCAATTATTTTGATAATTTCATCTCTAAGTACTTTCGGACTTAACACCTCAGCATTAGCACCGTAACTTAATATCTTATTCTTAAGCTCAATAGTATTATAAACAGTAAATGTTACTACCATTACTTCTTCAGTTTTAGAAATTATTTCCATCGAAGGGTGAATCTTAGTTTCAGATATAAGCGGTATTAGATGTCTGTTAAACTCTATTTTAACTTCTATTGGTTCAGCTGCATGTACATGAAAGACCCCCAAACTATATTTGAAATAATCTTCTGAATTGAAGTATTCATCGATTACATAGGTTTCTTCGCATGGTTCAATCTTTTGAATTCTCGTTAATCTAAAAATATTAGTACCATTTTTTAGCTTGAATTCATCTGCAAAAGCAACCATATACCAAACATTACGAAATTCCTTTAACAGATATGGACTAATAGTTCTAATCTTCGTTTCACCACCATAGGGTTTATAATGAATCTTGAGTTTTTTGTAATTGACAATCGCATCATATATTACTTCAATCCACTCTTGACCTGTTTTTCCAGTTAACTCCCCGATTTGAATGTACTTCTTGTGATCAGATTTGTTAAGTCTGCGTAAAACCGATCCTGCCATCAACCTTGTGATAACATCATCAAACTTTTCAAACAAACCAGAACCCTTATAGATTGAAAAGGTCTGTAGAGCCATTTCAATTATTTCACGATCCTTTTGATCCAATATTTCATTTGTAATTGACTCATCTCTTGTTTCATATTGGTACTTTCCGTCTTTTTTAATGATGTTCACTGGATATTCCTCTTGCATCATTTGAATGTCATTATAGATCATTCTCTCACTAACCATTGCAAATCCATCTTCTTCTAATTGCTCATTTACCTTTTCAGCTATTTCCTTTATTGAATATCTCTTATGACTTTTAAGAATACTATCTATTAGAATTAACCTTCTTCTTGGATTTTTCCCGGTTGGCATAAAATCTGTTTTGTCAAAGGTATAATATTTTGAAATAATATGTCTTTTTGTTTCAAAAACTAACAATATTTTCAATTTATGGTTATTAAGTAATGTTGATCCATAACACAAATAAACATCCCTGTTTTGAAGTTTTGCTTCAATTCCATTTTTGAAACAAAATTTCAATCCGACTTCGACCTTTGTCCTCCCAAATCAAAAAAGTATGGAAATAACAGTAATAGGTAGTTTAATTTTTGCAAATCAAAATACAATTTGGAAAAACATAATTGCAATTAGAAAACAATTTGAATATTTCAGTAACAACTATTGTAAGAAAATGCTCAAGCCAATTAAAATAATAAATTTTATCCCAAATCAATAGAATTTGAAATAAAACTTCAAAACTCACTTATACATTTGAAACTCAAGATGAAGATAAAATATGTATTAAAAAGTTCTACACATCTGAATAAATTAATTAAATAAATTTCTTGGTTCTCAAATAACTACTTCAAATTTGTCGCCCTCTTATACTTTTTTCCTATGAGTAATAAACAAGTGTCTAAAGAACTTCTTAAATCTGTTCAAACAATTGTATCGTCAACCAAAGGACAATTATTAAATGATGATTTGATTGAAGAACTTAAAACTGAAACGCCAAAGCTGATGTCTTTTTATGATATTAACCATTTTCAATCAATTGTTTTATCAATATATCTTGAGTGTGGTTTAAAGGACATAGATGTAGATACACAAAAGCTAGTAGATTATTTTGGTAAAAACATCTCTTGTCTTGCTGACATTACACAGGCTATTGATGAACTAACTGAAATGAAATTATTGTTCACAAAACGACATGATTACACGAGTAGACGTAAGTCTGATTACAATAAAATAATTCAAGTACATGGGAAGGCTATAGATGCAATGATGAAAGGTGATAGGGACTTATTGAAGGATCAAAAGCTAGAAAACTTTTTCGGGGTGTTAGGTGAGGTTAGGGAATTAATTTTTAAACGTACTGAAACTACAATTACAACGGATGTTTTAGTTGAAGAGGTTAGGGGTATACTTGAGAATAATAGAAATTTCACAGAAGTAGAATGGATATTATCTCAGGAAAATTTAACCAATTACGATCTAACATTATTATTAAATTTAGCAATAGAGCATCTTGATGGTGCTGAAGAGGTAGACTTTGATAAACTCATTAAAGAGGTGTTTTCTGAAATTCATGACAGGGTTAAGTATAAAAGATTAATTAAAGAGAATAATTGTATTTTATTCAAAAATGATCTTGTAATGTTTTCAGACGAAATGTTATCATTTTTAAATTATGTTAAATTATCAGAACATGCAATGGATGTTTTATTGGGAGGATACCAGGACACAATTAAAAAAGAGTTTAGACCTAAAATGGGATTACTCATTAACCCAGACAAGATTGAACATGAACAATTATTTTACAACGATTCAGAGCTCGAGCAAATTGAAACTCTATCAAATGCATTGGAAGAAGACAATTACAAAAGTTTAATGTCTCGATTAAAGGATAATGGGATGAAACAAGGCTTCACAGTTCTTTTATATGGATATCCTGGAACAGGAAAAACATCCTCAGTAAAGCAAGTGGCAAAATCTACAGGAAGATCAATATTCATGGTGGAGATTCAGAAGATTCAGTCTAAGTGGGTTGGTGAAAGCGAAAAGAACCTAGCAAAAGTATTTGAAGAGTACAAACAAGCAAGAAAGCATTTTCAAAAGGCTCCAATTCTATTATTTAATGAGGCAGATGCTATACTTGGAAAAAGAATGTCAGTGAACTCCAGTGTAGATAAATCGTTTAATGCTCTTCAGAACATCCTACTTCAAGAACTTGAAGAATTTGAGGGGATATTCATGGCTACTACCAATTTAGCTGACCAACTAGATTCCGCATTTGACCGCCGCCTTCTCTATAAAATTGATTTCAAGAAACCTGTTGAACAAGTTAGAAAAAAGATACTTTCTAATGTTTTTAAAGACATTTCAGCTAAAACTATAGACTCTTTAACACAGCAATTCTCATTAACTGGAGGTCAAATTGCAAATATTAAAAAGAAACTTCTTGTAAAATCGGTATTGGATGTCAAACTAGACCATGAGTCGTATTTGATGACCTTGTGTAACGAAGAATTCATTTTAAGTAAATCAGGAAGATCAACAATTGGTTTTATTCATTCATAAAAATTTAAATCATGATATACATTTTATTATTAATGGGTCTTATTAATTTGGGATTAGTGTTTGTTATTTTCAGTAGAAAATCTAATGAATCTGACCCAAGATTTGAAGTGGTCTTGTCAAATCAATCTAGAATAGAAGGTGGTATTAAGCAGGAGTTTCAAACTAATGCAAATTTGATTACTAATATTGAAAGAGAAATTAGAATTCAGGTAGAACAAAAATTTACTCAGCAAGCTCAATCTATTAAAGATGAATTTAGAAGCTTTAGTAATTTTCTTAACACAAAATTTACTGATATTACTCAATTACAAAAAGACAGGTATGATGAGATCGAGAAGCGTCAAAATGAGCTAATAAAATCTACAGATAAACATCTAACTGAGATGAAAGAAACGGTAGAAGAAAAACTTCAAAAGACTTTAAATGATAGGATATCTCAATCATTTCAACTTGTTACTACACAATTAGAATCAGTTCAAAAGGGACTTGGTGATATGCAAACACTTGCCCAAGATGTGGGTGGATTAAAAAAGGTATTGAGTAACGTTAAAATGAGAGGAGGATTTGGCGAGGTTCAATTATCATTATTACTAGAACAGATACTTGCTCCTGAACAATACGAAGCTAATGTAAAGACTAAAAAAGGAAGTAATGATTTAGTTGAGTTTGCGGTTAAATTACCAGGAAAGGATGAGGAAGGAAGTGTTGTGTATTTGCCAATAGATGCCAAGTTCCCTAAAGATGCATATGAATTTTTACAAGAAGCATATGAAACAGGGGATCCTGAAAAGTTCCAAGTAGCTCAAAAGAACTTGGAAACAACCATCAAGAAGATGGCGAAAGATATCAGGGACAAGTATATTGACCCACCAAATACAACTGACTTTGGTATCATGTTTTTACCATTTGAGGGGATTTATGCAGAAGTAGTTAAAAAAGCAAGTTTATTAGAAGAACTTCAAAAGGATTACAAAGTAATTGTTACTGGACCTACTACTCTTGCGGCTATTTTGAATAGTCTTCAAATGGGATTTAGGACACTAACAATTCAAAAGAGAAGTAGTGAGGTATGGAAAGTTCTAGGTGCCGTAAAGAAAGAATTTGAAACATTTGGAGGATTGATTGGTAAAGCACAAAACAATATCCAAACTGGTTTAAACCAATTAGACGAAGTTTTGGGTGTAAGGACTAGAGCAATAAATTCTAAACTAAAAAATATCGAGGCTTTAGATGTAAATGAGACCCAAAATCTATTAGAAGTAGATTCAAATAATGAAGATTAAATGACTTTGGTTGGTTAGTAAATACAAGAAGGCGACAGGACAAGGGTCCATCGCTTTCTTTTTCAAATTATTTTCTTAAATTCATAATATCATGAGTACTAATATATCTCTTTCAAAATCTGATTTCCAATTAGCTTCAACATGTCCTAAAAAACTTGTTTATAAGAAACAGGGATATCCAACCACAAACGATACTAATGAATATATGGAGATGTTGGCGAAGGGAGGTTATGTGGTTGGCTTGATGGCTACATTGCAATACCCTGAAGGAGTTGAAATCACTGGAAATACTCAAGAGGCTATTGAAAAAACAAATGAATACTTAAAACAAGAAAACTGTGTTTTATTTGAGGCGGCCATTCAGTCAGGAGAAAAGTTAATTAGAGTAGATATATTAGAGAAGAAGGGTAGCAAAATTAATCTAATTGAGGTTAAGGCTAAATCACATGACACAGAGGATGACAAGTATAAACAAGAGAAATTACTTGCAAAATATATTGAGGATGTGGCATTTCAGTATTTGGTTATGACTGAAGCGTTACCTGGTTTTGAGATTAATCCTTATTTGTTTATGCCTGATAAATCCAAGAGAACTAATATTGATGGTCTGATAGGATGGTTTGCTGTATTAGATTCGAAGGATTATACTGATAAAGAAGTGGAAGAGCTGCCAGCACAACAAAAACCTAGATTTAGAAAACCAGATGTATTATTCAAATATGAGCATGTTCTTAATAGATCAAATTATATTGAAACTTTGAAGAATGATGGATTATTACAATTAAGGGATGTTAAAGAAAAGGTGTTACAAATTCAAGATGTTATTATAAATAGAGCAAATAATTTCATTCGAATTTTAAAAGACGGAATACAAGATTCTGATTTTGCCATTAATAAAGCATGTAAAGCATGTGAATTCAAATGTGATGGTGCAATAAAGAATGGTTATAAAGAATGTTGGGGAAGTTTGGCAGATGCTAATCCACATATTTTTGATTTGTATTATGGCGGCTCAGTAACTAATGAAGATAAGCAACCTTATTTAGATGAGTTAATCTCATTATCAAGAACTAGACTATATGATATAGTTCCTGAAAGGTTAAAAAATAAGAAAGGTGAGATTGGAATTAGAGCTCAAAGGCAGATGATTCAATTAAAATACACAGAGGAAGACAAAGAGTGGACTTCAAATGAATTAGATTCTATTTTAAATGAATTCAGTTACCCGCTACATTTTATAGATTTTGAAACATATACAGGAGCATTACCTTTTCATGAAGGAATGAGACCGTATGAATTAATTGCTTTTCAATGGAGTTGTCATACTATTCCATATAAAGGTGCTACTCCAATTCATTCTGAGTGGATAGAAACTGAAGGTAAATTTCCAAACTTTGCTTTTGCTGAATCATTAATGAAGCAAATAGGAATTTCTGGAACACCATTTATGTGGGCAACTCATGAAAACACTGTTTTAAGAACAATCTTAAATCAGATGGAGATATTTAGTTATACAAATTCTGCATTAAGCGATTGGTTGATAGGAATTACAAGTGATAAGAGTGTTAAACGAGAGGGTAGATTAGTAGACATGAATGATCTTACTAAAAAATATTATTTCCACCCTTTTATGAAAGGACGTACTTCTATCAAAAAAGTCTTACCTGCAATATGGAACAATAATATATATCTACACCAAATACCATTCTTTAAAGACTATTCTGCAACTGATTTTGAGGGAGGTATAATTGATCCTTATGACACTTTAAAGCCAGATACGACTCAAATAGACGAAGAAGATGCAGTTGCAGGAGGTACAGAGGCAATGAGAGCATTTCAAAGAATTAGATTTGATGATAGTTTGAGTCTAGATCAAAAAAAAGAAATTAAAAGACAACTTTTAGAATATTGTAAACTAGATACAATGGCAATGGTGATTATTGCACATCATTGGGGATTAAAATAATTTCTATTTAATTACTGATGTTTTTCGAAATGTTTATTAACCAATTGAATTCTATTATTAAAATAATCGTTTAAGCATTATAACAAAACACTATTCACAACAAAAGCTGAAACATTTTCAAAGCTATAAAAGTGGCGGCATGTCGTATTGATTTTTATAATTGAACCCATTAATGTACATCTTTAAAAAATGGTCAGTGAAAAAATATTTACTTTACAATATTAATATCAGTGGGTTATTTTTTGTGAATTAGAGAGTCAACATTGTGAATTTTCATGAACATCTACTTGAAAATTATAAATTATGAAGTGACATAATTATTTTCTTAATTCTTGTGAAGGGTCTGCCCCCTATATTATATATAAAATTAGGTTTGGAATATTAGACTAAAATACAAAACAATGCCAACTCAAATAGAACGTTATATCCCTCCTAGTTTTAATAAGTCAATATTATATACTATTCTAATCCCAGAGATTATAGATGGTTGGGATAATGACATTAAATCCTACCTTAAAGCAATTACAAAATTTGAGATTGATTGTGAGAAAAGCTTAATTGACTTGTTTAGACAAATAGGGATTCAAGCTTCGGTAAAAACAGATAGATACTCCTTGCCTTATAAAAATGAAATTATCGGCGAAATAGAAGGTAGTGTCTACATAAATCATGCTTTCAATTTGGATAACATTGCAAGAATTTTTGTAAAGGACTTGATAGAAAAAAATGTAACTAAAATTAGGTTCTATTTAACTGTAGATGTGATAACTGAAGACGAAACATTTGGGAAAAGATATAATGGGAAGGTTGTTTATAAATTCAGATATATGGTTCACGCTTAAAATTCAAGTATGGAAAACATAGTAGTAATAACAGGTGCGGGTATTTCAGTGGAATCGGGCATACAGCCATTTAGAGGTAAAAATGGGATATGGGAAGAAAATCCTATGGAGATGGCAACCTATAGGAAATTCAATGACGACCCAAGTCATTTCTTACAGTGGTATTATAACAGATTTGTTAGTTGTAAGGACGCTTTACCAAATGTTGCTCATGAGATTCTAGCAAATAAAAATATCAAGGTCATTACCCAAAACATAGACAACCTTCACCTAAAAGCTAACCATGCAAAGGGTAATTTAATTGAGATACATGGCAATATTAATTACAAAAGAAAGATAAACGCAGAACATATTTACGAGTTAGTCTTGGCTGACTGGACCTCTGTAGATGATAATAATTTAGAGCAAGAACTGTTTGATTTGTTTGATTTGATGGAGGGAGGTATGATAAATGAGAAAAAATCATATCGCCCCCATATTTTACTTTTTGATGAATATTACACTGAACTATACCAATACGAAAAAGCAATCAGTTGGCTATTGGAAGCCGATACAATCATTTTTATAGGGACATCCAATTCTGTGGGTTTTACAGCAGGAGCATTGCAAATTGGTGTTAGTAAGCAAAAGAAGGTTATTGTAGTTGACCCTAATCCGTCACCTTCCTTTAATCAACCAGGTGTAAAAATTATCAAAGAAACAGCAATTGAATTTTGCACAAAATATTTTTAGCATGAAACCTAAAGTACTGGATCTGCATAGAGCTAAGATGAACGTGGAATTTCCCGAGTTTTCACTTGTGTTATCTGGAGAAAGCTGGGACATTTATACCAATATTGATTTTGACGCACTTGAATACTTAGTAAAAAACAGTTCAAGAATTTTATTTCGCAATGTGAAGGAATTGTCAGAAAAGAAAAAAGAACTGTTGAGAGGTTATAAAGGTGGTCTAGTAATTGGAGTTAATATCTAAAATGAGCATCAAATTATTGATAGGAAAGAATAGTGGAGGAGAAGATCAATACATAGAAATGAAAGAAGTTCCCGTATTGATGATATCCTATTGCGACGAAGAGCAGCTATCTTCGATATTCAGTCAATTTGGTCAATATGCTTTTACACAAAAGAATTACATCATTACCAACACAAGGCTTTTTGAGCAATGGGGGATGAAACACGAAGCCTTTAACCTATTCATGAGAGATGAGCCAGAAACGGGATTCGAGAAAAGGAATGATATAATTAATCATGTGCTAGAGGAGATTGTTATGAGACAGAAGATTATGAAACAGAAGGGTATTTCTGATTTTAATCGTTATACTTTATTGAATACCTGGAACGAGGTTAAACTAGATTATACTTACTTGTTAGTTGACGATGTTTGGGATATGATTGTTTCAAAGCCTAAGAAGTTGGCATTAAACTTTATGATGATCCTATTATATGGCCCCAAAGTAGGGGTGCATGTATTATTTGCAAGTACTATTTCCTACAGAAACTTATTACAACAGCTGGTTAACGTATATCCAATACTCACCATTGAATTAAAGAAGAAATACGGAATTCCTGAACCTAAGAAAATATCAGACCTAGGTCACGAACTAATTTTCACCCCCGAGGATTTTGTATACTACAACAAAGGAAACATAGCAGAGATGATTAAATACTATAAACTATAGTTATATGACAGTTTCAATATTTTTTATACTACTTGGGATAACGATATTAATGGCAATTATTATTAGAACATTTTGGATTGAGATATTTATTGTTGGGTATGTTATATATGTACTTGGTTTATTGACGTTTTATTCATTGGTTACTGCATTACTATGGGCTGGATTTGTTACAGTCAAAACTGAAGGTTTTTTATTGCTCTGGTTGTATATATTCTTATTATTCTCAATCATACTCATTTTTTATGCCTTAATTGTCTTCGACATAGTAAACATGGCAATTGATATTATCAGAAAAATATTTAAAATATGAGCTTGAAATCCCACAGGATACTTAACCTGGTTTGCTATCTTCTTTGTTTGATTTGGGGGGAGTTGACAATAATGAATTTCTTTAGGAATGAATATTTGTTGCTTTTTGCAATTTCGTTTTGTTATTCTTTATTTGTATATGTTTACTTTAGAGGCGTTAATAAACGATTATTGCACTATAAATGATTGCTAGTTTTTTCTATTGGTTATAAAAAATACAAACCTCCATTTATTCTAACAATTTCAGCTTGAAAGTTTTATAGGCAACTTCTGATTTTCTAAAATTCTATGTTAGGTGGAAGGCGGAAAATGGGTCTAAATCACATCAAGAATATGACTAAATAAGACCTTTGAGAGAAATATATCAATAAAAACATACTAAAATCAGGAAGTAGTTCGGGACTACTCTTAAGGTGGCAAATTATCTAGCCAGACAATGGTCTGTTACCATCCAGAAAATAAAAAATTAAGCATATTGCAAGCTTAAGCCATGTCAATTTAAAGTCTGCCCAAACCAATTTTGGTATGTTAGGGTAGGAAGGGCTGGTTGAATAATGATTCCCTAAAATAACAAAAATGTCCATAAGATTATATAAAAAACTGGACACATTTTAGTA
>CAYYUS010000026.1:0-12683 GCA_964474925.1 uncultured Akkermansia sp.
ACCAAGCAAAGCAAAAAAGATAATAAGTAATAATGATCGTTTCACGATGTACTAATTTACAAAATTATTTGATCTTTTCGAGTACTTGTTTGGTAATGTGTTTGCTGGTGTCTTTGCCGTAACTATCAATAGAATAATGAAGTTGTGGCACACTTAGTTTTGCCAAGCCTTTTTTGTATTCTTTGTCCAATTTTTTAAGATAATCGGTTTTAATGCCTTTTTCGTAAATGCGGCCTCTTTTAGATATATTGTTCTTTAAATTTCCTACAGAAGTTTCAAGATAAATAAACAGATCGGGTTTTTGCAAAGCACCTGATACCAAAGTAAACAATTCTTTGAATGCTTTGTATTGGTATTTCTTTAAATTAACCTTAGCAAACCATAAACATTTATAAATGGAATAATCGCAAATGATGTGCTTATGTTTTAAACTCATTACTTTTTGTAATTGCTCAAAGCGATCTAACAAAAAACTTAACTCAAGTGCAAAGGCAAATTGTTTTGGGTCTTTGTAAAAGGAAGGCAAAAGAATATTATCCTCAAAACGCTCCTCTATTAATAACGCGTCTAATTCTTTTGCAAGATCACCGGCTAGGGTAGTTTTTCCACTTCCAATATTTCCTTCAATACAAATGACTTTAAATCGCTCTGGACTGAATTTTGTAACGTTTAACTTGTCCTTACACTGTTTGTTTAGAACGCTTATTGTTTTTTTGAGTCTTGGATGAACAAATTTTGGCGCTATTTCAGCCAAGGGTATTAAAACAAATTTACGAAGATGCAATCGTGGATGTGGAACCTGAAGAATTTTGGACTTAATGAAGGAGTCGTTAAAGAACAAAATATCAATATCAATATTCCTATCGGTGTTTAGTTTGCTCGTTCTTGTTCGTCCCAGCTCCTTTTCAACCTGCAAAAGCGTTTTCATGAGTTCCGGAGCCTCTAATTTTGTGTGTATCTCAACGCACATATTCAGGTATAAATGGTCCGAATTCCCGCCCCACGACTGGGTTTCGTAAATAGAAGAGCGTTTAACGATCTTTGCGAATTTTTTAATGCGAACAAGGGCCTTTTCGATGTTTTCCAATCGATCGCCTAAATTTCCGCCCAAACATAAAAATGATCTGTTCATACTAAATCCGGCTTTAAATTACAGTATATCCTGTAACTTAGCCTAGGTTTTTAAACCGTATTATTTAAAATTATAAACATGAAACAATTTTTTGGCGCTTTTTTCGGATCATTTGTAGGGATATTAATAGCAACCATATTAGCCGTAGTGATTACTATAGGCATGATAACCTCGGGGTTTAAGGATGCTTTAAAGGACGTGGAAGGCAACGACCTTTACACCGCTAAAGGAAATGCAATATTGAAAATAGCGTTCAATGAGCCAATTGTTGATCGAGAACGTTCTAAAATGGAGAAAACATTCGGAAAAATTCGTGGTGGAGAATCGGGAATGGGATTAAATGTGATCTTAAAGAATTTAGAGAACGCAAAATCTGATACCGCAATAAAAGGTGTTTATTTGAATTTTGGAGGATTAATGGCTGGAAGATCTGCCATGCAAGATATTCGCAAGGGCATTGTTGATTTTAAGAAGTCGGGGAAATTTGTGTATGCTTATTCAGAGAATTATTCTCAAAGCGAATATTATATTGCTTCAGCCGCTGATAAAGTGTTTTTAAATCCGCAAGGTGGAATGGATTGGAAAGGTTTATCAATGGGTTTAATGTTCTTTAAAGGCGCATTGGAGAAACTGGGAATTGAAATGACCATTTACCGTCACGGAAAATTTAAAAGCGCTATCGAACCATTTATATTAGATAAAATGAGTGATGCAAACCGATTACAGGCCGAAACATTTTTAAATAGCATTTGGAATAGTATGTTGGTAGATATTGCTGCCAGCAGAAAAACAAGCGTTGACGTTTTAAATAAGTTAGCTAACGGCTTAGCGATAAATTTTCCTCAAGATGCGGTGAGTTATAAATTAGTTGATCAATTAGCTTATGAGGATGAAGTATTGAGTGAATTAAAGGCTAAGGTGAGATTAAAAGAAAAGGATAAATTGAATTTTGTTTCTCATGAAAGTTATACCAAATACAAACCAAAAGGCGCCTATTTTGGAAAAGAAAAAATTGCGGTGATCTATGCTGTAGGTTCTATCAGCAGCGGAGAGGGAAGCGATGAGGAAATTGGAAGCGATCGCATTTCAAAGGCAATTAAAGATGCACGTTTGGATGAGAATGTAAAAGCAATTGTGTTGCGTGTAAATTCTCCGGGTGGAAGTGCATTAGCAAGTGATGTTATTTGGCGCGAAGTTAATTTAGCTAAAAAAGCAAAGCCGGTTATTGTAAGTATGGGAGATCTTGCGGCAAGTGGAGGGTATTATATTTCCTGTGCTGCTGATCGTATTTTTGCTCAGCCAAATACTATCACCGGTTCAATTGGCGTATTTGGAATGGTGCCAAATATGAAAAAAGTATTTGAAGAGAAGTTGGGAATTACTTTGGATACTGTAAATACAAATCAGCATAGCGATCTTATGTCAACATTCCGCGGCGCCACGCCAACCGAATCGGTATTCATTCAAAAAAGTGTGGAATCGGTTTACGATGTGTTTATTGGAAGAGTTGCTGAAGGAAGAAAAATGACCAAAGACCAAGTAGATAGTATTGGGCAAGGTAGAGTATGGAGTGGAAGTGATGCTTTGAAAATAAATTTGGTTGATGAATTAGGTGGATTACCTGAAGCTATTGCTTACGCTGCTAAAAAAGCAAAATTGAAAGAGTATAGAACTGAAGAACTTCCATTGCAGAAAAATCCATTGGACGAACTTTTTGGTAAATCAGAAGCAGATGCTGAAGCGCGTATCATGAAAAAGAGTTTAGGACCTAATTATATTTACTTGAAACAAGTAAGAAGTATCCTTAATTCAAAAGGTGTTCAGGTGAGATTGCCTTACGAGATCATTATAAATTAAAAAGAACCGTACAAAATACGGCCTACAAGGAAATAAATAGTTATTCCAATAATATCGTTAAGGGTAGTTACAAATGGTCCGGTTGCTAAGGCCGGATTTATTTTGAATTTATTCATGGTCAACGGTACAAACGTTCCAAGAAAAGAAGCAAAAAGTATAACGGTAAATAAAGCAACGCTTACCGTTGCCGATAATTGCCAGTCTTCAGTTAAAAACGCGTACGCAAGGATCAAGACCGAACAAATTAATCCGTTCACCATCCCTACGCTTAATTCTTTTAAAAGTTTTGGACCAATTCTATCACCTATCAAGGTATTGTTTGCCAAGGCCTGAACAATGATGGCACTACTTTGTACGCCCACATTTCCGCCCATAGCCCCAATTAGTGGAATAAAATACGCCATCTCAGGATGAATTTTTATTTGCGTTTCGTAAGTTCCGATAATTCGCGATCCAACAATTCCTCCGCACATTCCAACAAGCAGCCAAGGAATACGTGCACGAGATAAACGCCAAACATTATCGTTAGTATCCACGTCATCCGAGATACCACTCATGCGCTGAATGTTCTCATCGGCAGCTTCTTTGATCACGTCTACAACGTCATCAATAGTAATGCGCCCAACCAATCTTCCTAATTGATCAACAACCGGTAAAACAACCAGATCGTGTTTTTGCATCACCTCAGCTACTTCTTCGCTACTTGTATTTGTTTTTACAAATTGGGCGTCGGATTCGTAAATCTCTTCAACGCGCGCCAGGGGATGTGATACAATTAATTTTTTGAGAGAAAGTACGCCAATAAATTTTTCGTTATTATCTACAACATAAACAGCATACATTACATCAACGTTATCTGTTTGTTTTCTAATTTCATCAATACAGGCATTTACAGTTTCAAAAGAATATACGCTCACTAATTCTTTTGCCATTAAGGAGCCCGCGGTACCTTCTTCGTAATTGATCAATTCAGCAATATCACTGGCTTGCTCAATATCTTCCATATGCGATAATACCTGATCTTGCATTTCTTCAGGTAATTCGCTAACAACATCGGCAGCGTCATCGCTATCCATGTTATCTATCTGTTCGGCAATTTTTTTGGCGCTAAATTTTGCTAAGAGGTCTTCACGTGTATCATCGTCAAGTTCCAATAGAACTTGAGGCGCTGTATCTTCATCTAATAATTCGTAAACGTAAGAGGATTCTGAAACGCTGAGTCTATTTAAAACTTGGGCAATATCGGCAGGATACAATTCATGTAATTGTTCTTTTAAGAAACCAACATTTTTTTGTTCGATGGCATCTTTAAAATCATCAATGAATATGGATGTAAGTTCAAACGACATTTCTAACCTCGCAAAAGTAAGCAATTATACTTACAAACGACAACAAAAAAGCCACAGCTGCGGGCTGTGGCTCATTTGATAACATATGATCTTATTTATCTTCGGCTTCTGATTTGCCTAAATTACTATGTCTTTTACTGTACACAAAATAAACTATGATACCAATAACTCCCCATATCATAAAGAACTTCCATGTGGCAGCTCTTACTTGAGTCATTAAAAATATATTGAATCCAACACCTAAACATCCAACCAAATAAACAGCCGGTGTTTTATAAGGTCGTTCTAGCTCTGGTTTTTTATAACGTAAGATCATTACGGCTACACAAACCATTGCAAATGCAAGTAAAGTTCCCATACTACACATTTCACTTACATTATCGATAGGAGTTAATGCAGCAACAATTGAAATAATACCACCTACTAAAAATGTACTCTTGTGTGGGGTTTTAAAAGTAGAGTGTAGTGCTTTAAAGAATGGAGGCATTAATCCATCTTTTGACATTCCTAAAAAGATACGTGTTTGTCCTAACATCATTACTAACATTACTGAAGTTAAACCTGCAGTTGCAGCAATAGTGATAATAAATACAGCCCAATTTATTCCTATTCCAGAAAAGGCAGAAGCCACTGGTGCGGCTTTATCTAACTGATCGTATTTTACCATTCCGGTTAAAACTAACGACACTAAAATGTAGAGAACTGTACAGATCACTAAAGATGCAATAATAGCAAATGGAACATCTTTTTTAGGATTGATAGCTTCACCTGCTTGCGTTGATACGGCATCAAAACCAATGTAGGCAAAGAATACAATTGTAGCAGCTGTTAGTACACCACCAAAACCAAAATTAACTCCGCCGGTTGGATTACCCGCATCATCAAGTATTGGCACTTCTGCAGGAATGAACGGTGTCCAATTTTCCGTATTGATATAGAACGCACCAACAATGATCACAAATAGAACAACAGCTATTTTTACGATAACAATAATATTATTTGTGTTGGCCGCTTCTTTGATCCCTTTTACTAAGATCATTGTAACGATCCATGTAATAATAAATGCAGGAAGGTTGAACGCGAATGAAGGAGCATCTAATCCAAGCGCTGCGCATTTTTCGGTAGCGGTATGAAGGTCATTGCAAAGATAAATGGGAATGTCAACACCGAATAAGTGTAATAGTTTTGTAAAATAACCACTCCATGCAACTGCAACAGTGGTGGCACCCATCATGTATTCTAAAATTAAATTCCAACCAATGAACCATGCAAATAATTCTCCAACGGTTCCGTAAGCATAAGCATAAGCTGATCCTTCAACAGGAAGTACCGAAGCAAATTCCGCGTAACATAAGGATGCAAATAAGCAACCTACACCTGCAATAACAAATGCAAGAGCTAAAGCTGGCCCTGCATAATCGTGAGCAGCAATTCCGGTTAAGGTAAATATACCACCACCAATAATGGCACCAATTCCTAACGAGGTTAGCCCCCATTTTGTTAGAACGCGCTTAAGATCACTTTTTTTCATATCGGCCTCAAAGGCTGATACGGGCTTTACTCTCCAAACTGACATAATTTTTTAATTAATTTATAAGTAGCCAAATTAAACACTTATAATTAGATATGCAAGCCAAAAAGCACAAGTGGCACTGCAAAGGAAGCAATATACAGAAGTAGGAAAAGTATACGCATGAACATGCTAAGGTCGTTAGACATGTTTATTTGCAAAATGGTATTCACCTGCTGAATAATAAGGGGTTCGATGATGGTATATTGATAAACCCCCGGCTGTAATCCTGCAAATTTTTTGGGATAGGCGAATAAAATACAATCTCTTATGAGCCAATATTCTTTATTTGTAAGCGCGTTGTATTCCTGACGGTAATTGATGTTCTCACTTTTTAAAATATTTCTGATCTTTTGATTCTTTGATTCGTTAAACAATTCAATCCCCATAAAAATTGGAACAATGATCATGATGGTACTTGCTGATGCAAAGAGAACTGCTAATAAAATAATTGAAATGATACCAAATACTAAGCGTATATAATAATTTTGTTTAAAGAATAACGTTTCTATTATTCTTCCACCATCCAATGGATAAATGGGCAAAAGATTAAATAAGTTGATGAACAAAAAACAATTGGCTAACATTTTTAGGGTATCGCTATTGATATCCTTGTTTAAAAAATAGAGGATACAAGCAATGATCAATCCCGGTAAAGGCCCCGCTAAAATAATTATGCTTAATTGCTTTTGAGATACTTCTTGTTTTTTTCCGGAAGTAAAAGCGCCAATAAGCGGAATGAAAAATATTTTTACATTACTATAATTAAATAGTTTCATTGCCAAAAGATGGCCCATTTCGTGAATGATAACCACAGCAGTGATGGCAGCAATGTAAGCGATATTTTGATCGAACAGAACATAGAACAATACCATGTAGATCAATAAACTAATAACAGATCGTGACCAAGAGTTTTTGCTTTTTTCTTGTAACTCTGGCTTTGCAGGATATTCACCTGGAGTAAATGGATCTGTTTGAGCGCTTTCGTTTATGTTACTGAACTCGTCCAATTATACAGTTTTGCGCGTTAGATGAAAGATCAAATAAATACTTATGGCAAATAAAAAGAAGGCTCCTGTTTGATGTAAAGCGCCCATAATAACGGGAACATTGTAAACCAATGTAAGCACTCCTAATATAAATTGTAAAGTAAGACCGTAGATCAAAAAAGTTACGCCGCGATATTGTTGCTTACTTAATTGCACTTTGTTTGAAAGCCTCCAGATATAAAGCACTAAAAGACATAGTACAACTGCAATAGTGCGATGTGTGAATTGAATGCCGCTCGGATTTTCGAACATATTGGCAAATAAACCATCTTCCATATACACTTGTTCAGGTATCCATTCTTCTCCCATTTTTGGCCAGGTATTCCATATTTGTCCCGGACGGATATGCGATGAATCTCCTTGGGTAAAGCCTGCTGTAAATGCACCAAAAATAATTTGTAGGATCAAAATACCAAAAAAGATAAGTGTAGGCCATTTTAATTTTTTGCTTTCGCTTGGGATGCGTGTTTCTTCTTTTGGATAAATTAGATCTAAAGCAAACCAAAATGTAAAAGCAAATAAAGTAAACGCACTCATTAAATGTGTTGCTAAGCGGTAATGACTCACTGCAGGTTTATTTTGCAATCCGCTATACACCATCCACCAACCAATAACAGCTTGCATGGCTCCTAAAACAAAAAGCAAGATCATTTTCGGCCACATATCGCGCGTGATCTTTTTCTTTATCAAAAAATAAATAAATCCTATTAAAAAGATGTACATCATCAATCTGCCGATCATGCGATGCACATATTCCCATAAAAAAATGGGTTTAAACTCTACTATGGTCATTTCAAAATTAACTTTTTGAAATTCGGGTGATTGTTGGTATTTGGCAAAGCGTTCCATCCATTGCGATTCAGAAAACGGAGGAAATGAACCCATAAAACTCCAATCGGTGATAGAAAGTCCTGAATGTGTTAATCTGGTTAAACATCCCACAACTACCATAGCGTAAATGAATAAACAACCCGTGAGCAACCAGATAATAATGGACTTATTTTGTAGAGGAAAATTGAGTTTCATTTGTGGGACATAAAGGTAATGCAAAATCATTCTTAAAAAAACTAAAAAACAAGCGTTTTCCTTGATATCTTGTGAAGAGCGAACTAAATATTTTATTTATATTCGCCATCGTACGTGGTTAAAAAACTCTCATATTTTGTACTTAAGTATAGATTAGCATTCCTGATCTCAATGGTAGCTATTGCTTCTACCATGGCCTATTTTGCGTCAAAAGTAGAGATCTCGTACAATTTCGCTAAGTTATTGCCAGAGGATGATCCGGCGAGCATTGATTACGAGAATTACAGAAAGAAATTTGGACAGGATGGAACTTTATTATTCATAGGAATTGATAAGGATCAAATTCACACGCTCAAAAATTACAAAGAGTGGGCAAGGCTTACCGATCGCATCAAAGGTTTGCCTGGTATTAAGAACGTTGCTTCTATTACCAATATAAAGGATCTTGTTTTAAACGATACGCTTGGCAAATTTGAATTTGTGACCATGAGCGGTGTTAATCCCTCCAATCAGGATGAGTTAGATGATTTTTTGGTTCGTCTTTCAAAATTGAAGTTCTATGATGGAATGTTATTCAATAACAAGACCAATTGCACCATTATCGCCATTACATTCTATGAAAAGGATCTGAATTCAAAACGTCGTTTATCAATAGTTGGAGATATTAAAAAGGAAATGGCATTGTTCAATAAAACCACTTCTATTGAAACGCACGCTTCCGGTTTACCTTTCATTCGCTCTACAGTGATGATGAAGATCAGAAACGAAATGAGTTTCTTTTTAGGCGTTGCCTTTTGTGTTACAGCACTGCTTTTATTTATTTTCTTTCGTTCGCTGTATCCTGTTGTTTTCTCATTGCTTGTAATTGTATTTGGTGTTGTAACAACACTAGGAACTATTGAGTTATTCGGTTACAAATTATCTGTATTAGCAGGATTGATACCACCTCTTATAATAGTCATTGGGGTCCCGAATTGTATCCTCATATTAAATAAATACCATACCGAATTGGCCGCAGGTAAAGGAAAGATAGCGGCATTACACGTAGCTATTCAACGTGCGGGCGTTTCTTTGTTCTTTGCAAACATTACTACTTCCATTGGGTTCGCCGTGTTTTGTGCCATAGAAAATAGTTTGTTATTCGAGTTTGGATTGATAGCCGCTATTAATGTGATAAGCACATTTATTTATTCATTGGTGCTTGTGCCTGTTATCTTCAGTTATTTGCCTCTTCCAAAACCAAAACATTTATTGCATTTGGATGCAAAACGTTTGCGGGGCACGCTTGATAAAGTTGCGGCGATCACCACAACTAATCGAAAAGCCATCTATATTATTCTTATTGCGCTTTGTACCGTAAGTGTTTTTGGACTTTTAAAAATAAGAGCTTTTGGTTATGTCGTTGATGATATTCCAAAAACAGATGTCCTGATTAAGGATATGAAATATTTTGAGAAAAGCTACGGAGGTGTTCTTCCATTTGAAGTAACCATTGATACTAAAAAAGAGGGCGGGGTAAAAGCCAACAACGGAAGAGTATTATATCAGATCAACCGTGCACAACGCATGTTGTCTAAGTATCCTGAGTTTTCAAAGCCACTTTCAATTGTTGAAGGGGTAAAGTTCATGTATCAAACTTACAAAGGTGGAGATGAAAAATATTATAAACTGCCAAGTGTTACCGATCTAAAAACCATAGCAGAGTATATTAAAACGGAAAAAGAAAAAAAGAACCAACTCTCAAGTTTTTTAGATAGTACGCTGCAAAACACGCACATTTCTATGTTGGTAGCCGATGCAGGATCCACGAGAATAAAGGAACTTACAAGTGAAGTGCAATTGCGTCTTGACACCATTTTTAATTATGATGACGAAGCAAATAAGTGGTTGCCTGATACCTCCCAGGTAATAGTGAGAGTTACGGGCAACAGCGTTGTGTTTTTAAAGGGAAATGATTTTTTAGTAAAGAATTTAATTGAAAGCGTAGCGTTGGCCATAGTTCTTATCATGGTATTAATGCTAACACTCTTTACTTCATTCCGAATGATCATTATCTCAACCGTCCCAAGTTTAGTTGCTTTGATCATCACGGCAGGATTAATGGGCTTTGTAGGAATTCCATTAAAACCAAGTACCATTTTGGTATTTAGTATAGCGTTTGGTATTAGTAGCGATGGCACCTTGTATTTTCTTACTAAATACAGGCACGAGATCCGTAAAAACAAATTGAGCATCAGTGATGCGGTTAGGATCACCATTTCTGAAACCGGTGTTAGCATGATATATACCGCTCTTGTATTATTCTTTGGATTTGGAATGTTTGCTTTATCAGGTTTTGGCGGAACTCAGGCCTTAGGTATATTAATATCATTCACCCTTATTATAGCGTATTGCGCAAATCTTATCTTACTTCCTGCCTTCTTGCTTTCACTCGAAAAGCGCCTTACAAATAAAGAGTTTGTGGAAGAAAAGAGCATCATGACCGACGAAATGGAAGAAGCGGTTGAAGATGAGAGTAAGTAAAACCTTCTGAAATTACTCAAGCGGTAATAATTCCAATTTTTTTGCGTTTAAATTTACAGAACAATGAACCTTTTGCTGTTTCTAATGTATCACTATTGTATTACAGTTAAAAAGACCAACTATGCGTAAATTGTTTTTTATTTTATCAATTCTGCTTTCTCTTGATCCGGTTCATGCGCAGGATTCAACTGTGGTAAGAAAAGACCTTCCAAATTTATTTATGGATTGTGAATTTTGCGCACCACAATTCTTTAAACAAGAAATAACGTATGTGAATTTTGTTCGCGACAGAAGATTAGCAGATATTTACATGCTTGGCACTGCAAATTTTAATGCGGGTGGCGCAGCTGTACTTACTTTGTATTTTGTTGGCGAAAATAAATTCAAAGGTCAAAATGATACACTTGTTTATAAAACAGTGCCGAACATGGCCGATGCTGAAGCTCGCGAAGGTTTATTGAGCACAGTAAAACAGGGGCTTTTGAAATACATTGTAAAGACCGACCTCCTTAAAAAGATAGATTATACCATTGATGTTGGAGAACAAGAGCAAAATGGCAAAGTGAAAGATAAATGGAATTATTGGGTGTTTAACATCAATGCGAATGTGGATGGGAGCGCTAGTTCGTATCAAAATGAATTTAATTTGAATGGAAATTTGAATGCGAATCGCACTACCGAAAAGTTAAGAGTAGAAACCGGTGGTTGGTACAGTTTGAACAAACAAAAATTTGTGATCGATGATAGTACTACGGTAACAGGTTTGCAAAGTAATTTGGGCAGCTTTCATTTAATGGCATTTACACTTGGTAAGCATTGGGCGGCCGGGCATTTTGCCACCTACTTTCAATCAACACAAAATAATTTAAGGAATAGTTACAGTTATTATCCGGGAATAGAATATAATGTGTTTAGTTACGCCGAAGCAGGAAGAAGACAGTTGCGATTTATTTACCGACTCGGCGCGCGCTATCAAGATTATTTTGAAACAACAGTGTACAATAAGAAAAGTGAATTGTATGGGTTGCATTCATTTGTGGTGCAATGGAGTCAAATAGAAAAATGGGGAAATTTGTATTTAAGTGCCGGAGGCTGGCATTATTTTAATTATCCTAAAAATTACAGCGCATCTATTTATCCATCCATTAATTTTAATCCTCTAAAGGGATTGCGTCTTGGATTATGGTGCGGATTTAGTATTGTAAATGATCAGTTCTTTCTTAGAAAAGCCGAGGCTTCGGCGAATGAGATCCTTTTAGAGCAAGTGAAATTAAAAACAGATTATAATTATAATTACGGATTCAATATCAATTATACCTTTGGTTCAAAGTATAATAATATAGTTAACGTAAGATTTAATTTGGATGATAATTATTGGTAGTTAGATCCCTAACCATTCCTTGGCAGCTCCACTGAACACCAATTCTTTTTCCTTATCGCTCATAGGAGTTTTGTGAACTAATTCGCCCGGAATTGCTTCTCCCAAAGGAAAAGGATAATCGCTTCCCTGCATCACACGATTTGCGCCACATTGTTTAATGGTGTATTGCAACATTTCTGTATCGCATACATGGCTATCCACCCAAAACTGACCCAAATAACTTTTCGGATTTTTTTTATTGTCTATGGCAACTAGATCAGGACGGCAATCCCAACCGTGTTCAATTCGTCCTAATGTTGGAAGTAAAGATCCTCCACCATGTGCAAAACACACTTTTAATTTTTTGAATCTTTCAAATACACCACCAAATATCATACTGCAAGCTGCTCTACTAATTTCGGCAGGCATACCAACTAACCAAGGTAACCAATATTTACTCATATGTTCTTGGCCCATCATTTGCCAAGGGTGAATTAAAATGGCAGCGTTCAATTGTTCGCAAGCGGCATAAAAATCAAAGAACTGTTGCTCGTTCAAATTCAAATTATTGATGTTGCTTCCAATTTGTACGCCTTTGTATCCTAATTTCATGCAACGCTCTAATTCTTTAATGGCAAGTTTTGTGTCTTGCATTGGAACAGTAGCTAAACCAATAAATTTATCAGGGTATTGATTTACAGTAGCAACAATATCATCGTTTAAGAACTCACTTAAAACTAAACAATCATCCGGCTTTGCATTGTAACTAAACATCACAGGAATAGTGCATATCACTTGTTTATCAACTCCGTGTGCT
>CAYYUS010000027.1:0-12676 GCA_964474925.1 uncultured Akkermansia sp.
GGAAGGAACAAAGTATTTTGGGTTTAATAAGCCTGAAGAAGCAATTAATAAACAAATAGATTTTTGGGGAATGAAATACACGATCATTGGAATTGTTTCTAATCATCACCAGGAATCTTTAAAAGAGGCGTACGATGGGCACCTTTATCGTTTATCACCTGATGTAGTGGACTTCTATTCTATAAAATTTGAGACAAATAAAAGTAACTATAGTGAAACTATTAATTCAATCAAAAAATTATGGAACAAATCATTTCCAGAGAATCCACTTGAGTACTTTTTCCTTGATGAATATTTTCAAAAGCAATATGAAGCAGATGAAAATTTTGGAAAAACATTTGCGCTCTTTGCAGTACTAGCTATATTTATCGCCTGTCTTGGTTTACTAGGCTTGGCTTCGTTTGTTACAACGCAACGAACAAAAGAGATTGGGATCCGGAAAATATTAGGAGCCACTGTACCAAATATTTTGTATAAACTTACTTCAGGTTTTATTAAACCTATTGTGATCTCCTTGATAATAGCCATCCCACTCACCTATTATCTTTTAAACCAATGGCTGCAGAACTATGCTTTTAAGATTAGCATCAATCCTTTTTTCTTTATTATCCCTGCTCTTCTCGTGTTTTTAGTTGCCATACTTACAGTAACAACTCAAACCATGAAAGCGGCTTCTTTGAATCCCGTTAAAAATTTAAGAACAGAATAGTATGCTTAAAAACTATCTTAAAATAGCATTTAGAAATCTTTGGAACAATAAACTGTTCTCGTTCATTAACATTATTGGACTGGCTGTAGGAATTAGCTGCTGTGTGCTTATTTTTCTTTACGTTCAAAACGAATTAAGTTATGATAGGCACAATGAAAAGGCTGATAGGATCTATAGGATCACATCACTTGTTTTCCAAGATAAAAAGGAGGATCGATTTGCTCCTACTTCGCCTATAACCTCTCAAAAGATTCAGGATGGTTTCCCAGAAGTTGAAAAGATCGTACGTCTTAATTTCGCAGGTAGGCTTCTATCATACAAAGACAAAATATTTTATGATACAAAAACCGTATTTGCCGACTCAACTCTGTTGGACATATTCTCTTTTCCCTTATTAGAAGGCAATCCAAAAAAAGCTTTAATAGCTCCCTATAGCGTTGTTCTCACCGAAAAGATCGCTAAAAAATATTTTGGCAATGAGCCAGCGATGGGCAAAATGCTAAAGATGTCCGATACAATATCTTTGATGGTTACTGGAATCATGAAAGACATTCCACTTAACTCCCATATCACTTTTGATTGTATGATCTCAAGGAGTACCATGTATCAGTTATTCAAAAGTGTTCCAAATTGGAAAGACAATACTGAGCAGAATTGGTTGAATTGCGATTCGTACGCCTACTTACTTTTAAAAAATAAAACTGATGTAAAAACCTTTGAACAAAAAGTAAATAAATATCTTACCAAAGAAACTGCAGATCTTAAAAAAAATATTGGTATGTGGATGAACGTTACTATCCAACCTCTTCTGGATATTCATTTAAGATCAAAAGTTGAACACGAATTGAGAGGGACCAAGAATAGCGACATTTCTTATGTATATATTTTTTCGGCTTCTGCATTTCTTATTTTACTAATTGCTTGCTGTAATTTCATTAACCTTTCTACCGCCAGGTCTCTTAACCGTTCAAAAGAAATTGGTTTACGAAAAGTTATCGGAGCCAACCGCTTTCAGTTGATATCACAATTTCTTGGAGAATCTGTTTTATTCACCATTATTGCGAGTTTATTATCAATATTGTTTGTTTTACTTTTTAAACCTTTATTCAATTCATTCACTGAAACAAATCTTGAATTGAATACGGGCATTGTTTGGTTATACATAATTATCATTCTTAGCGTCGGATTTCTGGCGGGTCTATATCCGGCACTATTAATGTCATCCTTCTCACCTATCCGATCATTAAAAGGCAAAGTAAGTCATGGTATATTGGATATTCTTTTCAGAAAAGGCTTAGTGGTCTTTCAATTTTCAATTGCTATTATTTTGATAATTGTAACCACACTAATTTTAAACCAGCTCGATTTTATACAGAACAGGAATATTGGTTTAAATAAAGAACAGATGCTTACTATTGAGTTAAGAGGTATTGGTCCGGAAAAAGGCGATGTGCTTATTAAAGAACTTGCCAAGAATCCAAAAGTTTTACATGCTAGTTTAACTAATTTCTCATTCAAAGGTGTACCTAATATAACCGTATTACCTGAAGGCTTTACCCAAACCCAAATGCAAGCCTGTCCTGTTATTTCTGTGGACGAGAACTTTTTAAAAACAATGCAGATCAAATTAGTTGAAGGGAGGAATTTCTCTAAGGATTTTCCAACCGACGAGAATGAAGCGTTCATGGTGAATGAGGTGGCTGTTAAAGAATTCAGATGGAAAAATTCAAAAAATGCTATCGGAAAAAAAGTGGATTGGGCCTATGGTAAAAGTGGCAAAATCATTGGTGTGGTGAAAGATTTCAATTTCGCTTCAATGAAAGAAAATGTAAAGCCCATGCTCATTCACATTTTCAAACCTTGGCACGGTTCAGTAATCGCACGTTTAAAAACCGAGGATCTTCCCACAACAATGAAAGGGATAGAAGCAAGCTTTAAATCGATCGGCGGTGATGCCCCATTCAAGGCAACGTTTATGGAAGATGATTTCAATGGACTATATCAGTCCGAACAAAATATGCGTTCAGTATTAGGCACATTCACTTTCTTATCTGTACTTGTGGCCTGTTTAGGTTTATTTGGATTAGCCGCCTTTACCATTAAACAACGTTTTAGAGAAATCGGAATTAGAAAAGTTTTAGGATCCAGTGTTTCAGCTATCGTACAACTCCTATCAAAGGATTTCTTAAAACTTGTTGTGATCTCCATTCTTATTGGAATACCCGCGGGATGGTATGCAATACACAAATGGCTCCAGGATTTTGCCTATAAAGTAGATATCAGTTTATGGATATTTATTTCCGCCGGAGTATTGGCACTTATAATTGCATTTGCCACGGTTGCCTTGCAGGCCGTTAAAGCCGCGCTTGCAAATCCTATTAATAGTATTAGAACGGAATAGTATGATAAAGAATTATTTTATAGTTGCCTGGCGTAACCTGATAAAACAAAAACATCTTGCGCTCATTAATATTTTGGGCTTGTCAACTGGCTTAACCTGTTTTATTTTGTTTCTTGTATATGCCATTAATGAATTTAGTTTTGATCGTTTCCATGCTGATAAAGAAAACATATACAGGGTATATAGACATTTAGAATCCAATGGAGCGGTGAATAGCTCTGCTTATCTACCTCTTCCGTTAGGCCCTGCCATGAAGCGCGAATTGCCAGGTGTAAAAAACTTTGTGAGGTTTGCGGAAACATGGAATGGTAATTACATAAGGGTTGACGGCAAAGTGATGCTTATGCCTTTTACATTTGCCGATCAATCAATTTTTTCTGTTTTTTCGTTTCCATTTACGTACGGAAATCCTTCAACTGCATTAAAAGACATGCATTCGGTTGTACTAACTGAAAAAACAGCCAAGTTATTATTTTCAACTGAAAATGCCATTGGTAAAACAATTGAAATTAAGGTAGAAAAAGAATTTGAATCATTTATAGTTTCAGGAATATGTAAGGATATTCCAACTAACTCTACTGTTACGTTTGGTATTTTAGCCAGTTTTGAACGTTATTTAAATACTAAATCAGGGAAAATGGGCGCCGAAGAATGGCAAAGGGCAGGCAACCTTACTTATATTCAGTTAGAACCATCAACAAATCTGGCCAGTAACACGGTTCAATTAAAAAACTTCTATAAGAAACATCATTCTGCAGAAAATCCAAACTCTTATTACGGTTTGTTAAAGCTCGAAGCTATACATACCAATTCCGCAAACGCGGGTGAAGGTGTTAGCCCCAAAAACATTTTTATTTTGATCGCCATTGCCTTTGGAATACTCGTGATCGCCTGCATAAATTTTACAACACTTGCCATTGGCCGTTCGGCGGGAAGAGCAAAGGAAATTGGATTAAGAAAAGTTGTTGGTGGAACAAAAAGTGGTCTTGTTCTTCAGTTTTTAACCGAATCTGTACTTTTAAGTTTAATTTCCGGTTCAATAGCTATTGTGGCTGTTAAAACCCTTGTACCTTATTTCAATCAATTAGCAGGAAAAGAGATCAGTTTTTCTTGGGAACAATTTCCTGAATTACCATGGTTGATCACAGGACTTGTTTTATTTGTAGGATTACTTGCCGGATCTTATCCGGCCTTCGTTCTATCCTCCTTCAAACCAATTGAAGTGCTTAAAAAGAAATTAGCGCTCAGTGGTTCAAATTTTTTTACGAAGTCGCTTGTCACTTTTCAGTTCTCTCTTTCTATCGCATTAATGATAGCCACACTCATCATACTTCAGCAGGTAAATTATATGCGTTCGAAAAATCCAGGATTCAACAAAGAAAATGTACTTGTTGTAGACGCAGAGAATATCAACACAATAAAGGTCTATCCTCTTTTCAGACAAGCACTCCTTCAGCAAACCGAGATAAAAGGAATAGCAGGTTCAGAGTTAGCTTTTGGTGAAGGTATGGGATATACCAGTTCCGGTTTTGAATACGAGGGGAAACACAAAAGTGTTTATGAGTATTATGTTGATCCCTTTTATTTAAATGTAATGGGAATGACGCTATTAACCGGCAGAAATTTTATTCCTGATCTTAGATCAGATTCCTCCTCTGTGATCATCAATGAAACCATGATGAAAGATTTTGGATGGACACTTCAAAACGCAACAGGTAAACAATTAAAAGGATATGCCGATAATTTTACACCGGTTGTTATAGGGGTCGTAAAGGATTTTAATTTTCTTGCTTTAAATCAAAAGGTACAACCACAAATGTTCCAACGCTTCGCGGGATACCATTCTAACCGCTATCTTATACGAATACAACCCGGAGATCCTTCAGCAGCAATTTTCAAAATTGAAAAAGCATGGAAAGAGCTTGTTCCTGATCTTCCTTTAAAATATAGTTTTATGGATGAGGATCTTGATCGTTTTTACAAAAACGAGGCAAGATGGGGAAATATTATTGGACTTGCAGGTGGCATCTCCATTTTCCTGGCTTGTCTTGGTCTATTTGGCCTTGCCGCCTTAGCAACGGTTAACCGCACAAAGGAAATTGGCATTCGAAAAGTACTTGGAGCAACGCTTATTGATATTACTCAACTCCTTTCAAAAGATTTTGTAAAACTAATTTTCGTAGCCATCATCATTGCGGTGCCTATAGCTTGGTATTTCACGGATATGTGGTTAAGGGATTTTGCATACCGGATAGAAATTAGCTGGTTTATATTTGCAGGAACAGGTTTTCTTGCATTAATAGTTGCAGTGGCAACAATAGGCGTCCAATCTATAAAAACGGCTATTGTTAATCCAATAAAAAGTTTAAGGGCGGAATAAATTATGATAAAGAACTATCTAAAATTAGCTTTCCGTAACTTATTAAAGCATAAGATATTTTCTTGCATAAATATATTTGGCCTTGTACTAGGAATAGCGGCAAGCTTACTTCTTCTTTTATACATTGGTAATGAACTAAGCTACGACAAGTTTCATGAGCGCAAAGAAAATATTTACCGCTTAAGGTGCGATAACTTAAGTAATGGAGAATTCACCGAACGAATGGCTGTTACAAATGGTCCTGTTGCTAAAACCGTAAAAGCAATGTTTCCTGAAGTCCAGGAATATGTTCAGCTTAATAAAGATTACTTGGAGGGCCTACTTTCAACCGATAAATTTAAATTCAGGTTAAAGAATAGTTTTTTCGCTTCCGAAGCATTTTTCAAAGTTTTCTCTTATAAATTAATTAAAGGAGATCTCAACACCGCTCTTAAAGAACTTAACTCTATTGTTCTTTCGGAAAGTATGGCCAAAAAATTCTTTGGGAATGAAGATCCCATGGGAAAAACATTAAAATTCAACAACGAATTATACTGGAAGGTTACAGGTGTTTTTGAGGATGTTCCACCCAATACTCATTTAAAATTTGATGTTTTGGTTTCGTATAAAACTATGATAACCTACTTTATCCCTTTTATGGATACCGACGATGCGTGGAATTCAGCAGAACAAAACTACACCTATCTACTTTTAAAACCGGGTACTGATACAAAAAAATTGGAGAGTAAGTTTGTTGGGATGGTTCAGAAAAAAATCGGACCATTACTAAAAGGCAAGAATCATGATAAGCAATTTTACCTGATGCCTTTGACCGATATTCATCTTTTTTCGCATTTTGACAGTGAAATGACTGTAAATGGTAATAGTCAATCCGTTTATTTCTTTTCGGTTATTGCCATAATTATTTTAATCATTGCCTGGATCAATTATATAAATCTTTCTACCGCTGGGAGTTTCAAACGCTATAAAGAAGTTGGGATTAGAATGGTAACAGGCGCTACAAAAGGTGAACTTAGAAGACAATTTGCATTAGAAGCCATTTTAATAAATAGTATTTCGGTTATTTTTGCCGTTCTTCTTGTTAAACTTATTTACCCTTACTTTAGTGCATTCACCGGAATGGAAATTAGTAGTGTTGGCTTTAAAAACACCGATCTATGGCTTCTTTTTTCATTGATAATTTTAACTGGGGCCGTTTGCTCAAGTATATACCCAGCTTATGTTCTATCATCGGTTAAACCTGTGGAGATGTTAAAAAGTAAGAGTACGAAAAGGATAGCAGGATTTTCATTCAGTAAAATATTGATAGGGACACAATTTGCGATCTCTGTTTGCTTGCTTATTGGAACTGTGGTCGTTTCCAAACAAGTTTCCTTTATGCAAAACCAGGACCTTGGCACAAACATTGAACAAACGCTTATTTTGCACAGGCCAAGTGTTGTTGATTCAACCTGGAGCTTAAAAAATGAAAGTTTTAAGAATGAGTTAGAAAAAAATTCATTTGTGAAAAGTGTTTGTCTGTCAGCCTTTGTTCCGGGTGAACCTATCAATTATACACAGGGATTCATCAAGGATATCAATAATATCAATAACCCCTCTTTTTTATTGTATAATAATTTTATTGACGAACGCTTTTTGCGTTTTTACAATTTAAAACTTATTGCAGGGCGCAATTTTATCAAAGGAAATAAGGATCTTGAAATGATCGTAAACCGAAAAGGTTTGAAAACACTTGGTTTTAAAACACCCGAGGAAGCGCTCAACAAAAAAGTTCTTAATGAGGGGTGGAATAAAACTCACACCATCGTTGGGGTAATTGAAAATTTCCATCAACAGTCACCAAAACAAGATTACGAACCCATTATGTTCATGCATTGCCCAGTCTATTCTATGGGGTATAAATACTCGGTAAAAATAGAAACCGATAACATGCAAATGGCTCTTGGAGAAATAGAGGCAAAATGGAAAATATTATTTCCGGGAAATGCCTTCGAATATTTCTTTTTGGACGAACAATACAATAATCAATACAGATCAGATGTTCAATTTGGACGGATCTTCTTTTTATTTTCTATTATAGCAATTTGTATTGCCTGTATTGGTTTATTTGCATTAACACTTTACACAGTTATTCTGCGATCTAAGGAAATTGCCATCCGAAAGGTTATTGGCGCATCCATTCTGGAGATCTTTAAGATATTAACTAAGGATTATATTCTACTCGTTATCGTTGCTTCCCTATTTTCAATTCCACTCATGTACTTTACTATGAATAAATGGCTTCAGAATTATGCTACTAGGGTTGATCTTGATCTACAAACATTTATTTTGCCAGTTTGTGTACTCATTTTAATAGTGGTACTATCCATTACCTCATTAGTTATAAAGTCAGCTAAAAACAACCCTTCAAACAGTTTAAGAACGGAATAAAATAACAAGTTATGCTTAAAAATTATTTAACACTAGCAATAAGAAATCTCTGGAAAAATAAA
This sequence comes from uncultured Akkermansia sp., assembly GCA_964474925.1. Lineage (GTDB taxonomy): Bacteria > Bacteroidota > Bacteroidia > B-17B0 > Aurantibacillaceae > Aurantibacillus. The sequence continues at coordinate 7,983 of CAYYUS010000027.1, forward strand.
ATTTTCACGGGCATCAATATCATTGGATTGTCTATGGGTCTCGCTACTTGTATTACCATTATGCTGTTTGTACAATACGAGACCGACTTTGATTCGTTCCATACAAAAAATATTTACCGTTTAAATCAAGTTATAAAATGGGAGGGAATGGTACAGGAACAAAAAATACCCTTATCCTCTTATCCAATGGCTCCTACACTCAAAAGTGAATTCCCCGAAATAAAGAGCACAACACACTTTCGCCTCGATGAGAGTTCGGGTATTAAAATTAATAAAGATTGGATCTTCTTTAAAAGGGTACTCTTTACCGACTCCAACTTCCTTTCATTGTTTGATTTCAAATTACTCAAAGGCGATTCGTATGAAGCGTTGCGGAATCCAAGAAGTATTGTTTTAACCCCTGAAAGTGCTGAAAAAATATTTGGAAAAGAAGATCCTATGGGAAAACAAGTTCGTACCACAAGGGATTCGATTCCCTATACTATAACGGGCATTCTACCGGTACCAAAAAATTCACATTTACAGTTTGAAGCCTTGTATTCCATTAACACCATAGTGAACCAAGACGGAATGAATAACTGGAGTGTAAATGCCATGGTAACATACCTTGAGTTGAACTCAAGTACAAATATCAAATCCTTAGAACAAAAGTTGCCTCTCTATCTTCAAAAATATAAGGGGAAGGATGCAACTCACGATAGTAAACTGTTTTTGCAAGCCCTACCCAAAATTCACGGTGGTTCAACTGATATCAATTACGATTTTAATAACTTCAAAAAATTCGATTCAGATTACACGCGTGTGTTCTCTGTTATAGCACTTATTGTACTGGTCATCGGTGGCATTAATTTTATTAATCTTTCTATTGCTCGTTCTTTTGGAAGAGCTAAAGAAGTAGGTGTAAGAAAATCCATTGGCGCACACCGCTCTCAATTGGCCATTCAATTCATTGGTGAATCTGTAATTCTTTCACTTCTAGCCATGATCGTTGCCGTTATCCTTGTTAAAGCAATACTTCCCTATGTCTGTCGGTTAAGTGGGCACGAATTAGAGTTCTCCGTATTTGCGGATCCTCTTCTTATCTTAAAATTATTAACCGGTGCTGTTTTAGTAGGAATTATATCAGGATTTTATCCTGCTCTATATTTATCCGCATTCAATGCGGCCAAAGTTCTTAAAGGTATTTTGGTAGGAAACACAAAGAGCTTAATGCGTAATATATTGGTTATTGGCCAATTTACCGGGGCTACGTTTTTAATAATTGCAACAATTTTTGTCGTAAGACAACTTAACTTTATGCAAGAACGTGATCATGGCTTTAACCGCGATCAGGTCGTATTATTCCCAGGGTCTTATGGGAAAAGTTGGGATAACCTAAAAGATGAACTTTCAAAAAACACCTTGGTAAAACACATAAGCGGTTCTTCTCAGAAATTAGGAAACAGCTTTCATGAAACTGGTATTAAATTTTACGGAAATGGTCCGGCAAGAGATCTTTCGTCATCACATATTTATGTGGATCACGATTTTCTCAAACTTTACGAGATAGACATGATAGCCGGGGAAAATTTTACTAAAGAAGGGCAAGGAAAAGAATTTATTGTTAATGAAACACTGGCCAAAGAATTACTAAAGGATGATCCAAAAGCCTCGATAGAATCACTTATTGGAAAAACATTGGTATTAGACGAAGATAGTACGTCCAAAGTAGTTGGCGTGTGTCGGGATTTTAATTTCAACTCACTGCACCATAAAATTGAAACCCTTTGCTTGTACAACAAAAAGAGGTGGGGCTACGGTGATGTATGTATAAAAATAGATGGTTCAAGGACAGCGGAGGCCTTGGCATTTATTGAATCTACCTGGAAAAAATCCCCTAACTATCCTTTCGAATGCCAGTTTCTGGATGATCATTTTGCTTCCTTATACGAATCTGATAAAAAAGTAAGTTTGGTTGTGCGTATCCTTGCTGGAATTGCTATCATAATTGCTTGCCTTGGCCTATTGGGGCTAGCTTCCTATTCTGCCCAACGAAGAATAAAAGAAATTGGCATTCGTAAAGTATTAGGATCATCTGTTACAAATATCGCAACATTACTTTCTAAAGACTTCATTAAACTCGTTCTTATAGCAAACATAATCGCTTGGCCATTGGGTTGGTGGACAATATCGCAGTGGTTACAAAATTTTGCTTACCGAATCGATATTTCCTGGTGGGTTTTTGCATTAACTGGCTTTATTTCACTTTTCATTGCATTAGTAACTGTTAGCACGCAAACTATTGCTGCAGGAAGAATTAACCCTATAAAACATTTAAGAACAGAGTAAATCATGATTGAACTAAAGAACATTTTCAAATGGGTACAACAAGGAGGAAATAAAACATTCCTGTTGCGCGATATTAATTTAACTTTTAATGAAAAAGAGTTTGTCTCCATTATGGGTCCTTCAGGCTCAGGAAAATCAACCCTTTTAAATCTTATTGGAATGTTAGATGGCTTTGACGAAGGCGAATACTTTTTTCTTCATGAAGCGGTTCATAAATTGAAAGAGAAACAACGGGCACAACTCTACAAACAATACATTGGATTCGTTTTTCAAGCCTACCATTTAATTGATGAATTAACCGTGTACGAAAATATTGAAGCGCCTTTGTTATACCAAGATGTAAAAAGCAGCGAACGAAAAGCTCTCGTATCTGACACACTTGATAGATTTAATATTGTAGGAAAAAAAGATCTTTTTCCAAGTCAGTTATCGGGAGGGCAACAACAAGTGGTTGGTATTGCAAGAGCGCTTATTACAAAACCAAAATTAATATTGGCAGATGAGCCAACAGGTAACCTTAATTCAAAACAAGGAGAAGAGATCATGGAACTATTTAGTAGGCTCAATAAGGAAGAAGGAGTAACCATTATTCAGGTAACACATTCCGAAAAAAATGCCGCATATGGTTCACGAATCATTAATTTATTGGACGGAAGGGTAGAAAAATAAATATGAGAACCTTAATTCTAATCACATTCTTTTTGTGTCTTGGTAATATTTCAAGATCGCAGGACACTATTAATCTTAATCTTAAACAGTGTATTGACATTGCATTAAAAAACAATGTTGATCTTTTTAGATCACAGAGCTTAGCCGACATTAGTTCACAAAATCTTTGGCAATCCCGCGTTGCATTTTTACCTTCTCTGAATGGATACATTTCCCAGGGACAAAATGCCGGTAAAAGTATTAACCCCTACACCAATACATTCATCAATCAAAAGATCATTACCGGTCAATATGGATTAAGCTCGAATATGATTCTTTGGAGCGGATTCAATAACTATAATTCCATGAGGCAAAGTTCTTTTAGTAATAAAGCCTTTGAAATGGACCTGGAGCAAGCAAAGCTGGATCTCGTTTTAAATGTAACAACTGCTTATTTACAAGTATTAAGCAATGAAGAAATCGTTGGTCTAACTACCTCGCAATTGGATCTAAGTCAAAAACAAGTGGGTAGACTTAGCATACTCGAAAAAAATAATTCTGTATCTCCGAATATAATTTACGATACAAAAGGGCAGTTGGCCAATGATAAACTTAGCTTAATTGATGCGAAAAATTCTTTAGAGACCTCAATGATAAACCTCGCGCAGATATTGAATTTGCCAGATACTAGGCCGTTAAAACTTGAAAAGATAAACGCAGAAACAACTGACAATAATTCATCAACCGAAAGCATCAACCAAAACGCTCTGCAAAAATTACCCTTGGTAAAAGCCTCTGAATTCAGGATGATGAGCGCAAAGAAAAACTTGCACGCAAGCCAGGGAGCATTTTTTCCCACACTATCCCTGAATGGCTCTATAGGATCAAATTATTCCGATGCAGCAAGCATTCAACGCTATACTTACGATACCGATGCCAGTTCTGATAACTATGTGGTTGTAAATAATGTGAAAACACCTGTGTATGTTCCACAATACAATATAAGTCAGGAAAAGATCAACCTTCCTGATCAGGTAAAAAATAATCTCAATTCATATGTTGGTCTTACCTTGCAGGTACCTATCTTTAACTCTTTTCGTACCAAGACGCAAATTGGTATTTCAAAGATCAACTTTGAACTGATGCAAGCACAAAATAAAAACACCCTCAACAAATTAGGTTTAAACATTAAGCAGGCCTACGTAAATATGCTTTCAGCACGCGAACGTTTACAAGTCATAAAGGAGCAAAGCGAGTTCTATGCTGAGTCTTTTAAGATAGCGATCTCAAAATTCGATACAGGCTTGATAACGATCGTTGATTATTCATTCGCCAAAAACAATAGTAATAGGGCCGATCTGAATTATATTATATTAAAGTATGACTACTATTTAAAGATCAAGACCCTGGAATATTTTAATGGGGATCTTAAATTTTAAACCGTATTGGGCAAATAATATTCCTGCGTTTTACTTTTGTGTCACGCGGATAATTAGGCGGGCCCGAAGGCCTGAATTATTGCAGTTTCTTTACATGGGTTCCGGGACGGTTTCATTTATAGTAAATATAAACAGCAATTCTCATTAATTCGGATCGCTACGTTTCTCAATCCAAATAAATACTGTTCGTTTTCGTATTTATCCGAATTAATTCTGATAGATGCCAATTAATTCAAATACAGACTCCAGTGTTTACGGGCCTTTCAGGGCATATTTATA